>DAHWBL010000421.1 GCA_027323595.1 Acetobacteraceae bacterium
CCCAAAGAACAGCGCACCGACGATCTGGCCGACAAACGCCGCGGCGATGATGGTGCCGATCTGCGTCGGGCCGAGATGCCACCGCCCGACCAGCACCGGCAGCGCGGAAGCGATGGCCAGCAGGTCGAATGCGTCAAAGAAAGTGGCGACGCCCACCACCATGCGTGCGCGCACATGCCAGCCGGCCTGGGGAATGCGCTCAAGGCGTGCCAGCAGATCACCGGCGGTCGTCATGGCGTCTGCGGCGGCAGAAAGATGATCGCCTGCTCCGGCGGCACCGCGAAGCGCAGGCGCTGGCCGGGCTCGGGTCGCCGCGCGGGGTGCAGGCGCAGCCGCAGCGCCTGGTCGCCCTGGCGCAGCGTCACGTCCAGCATCTCACCCAGAAAAACCACGTCGCTGACAACAGCCTCGCAAATCTGCGCGGTTCCGTCCGGTGGATCGAGGATCATTTGGTGCGGGCGAAAGAACAGTTCCGGCAGCGTGCCCTCGCCCAGCGCGGTGCGGGCACGAAAGCGGCCGAACGCGGTGTCGATCACGGCGTTCGCCTCGCGCTGCTCCACCACCCGGCCGGGCAGGAAATTGGCGAGCCCGAGAAACTCGGCGGTAAAGCGGTGGCGCGGCCGCTCATACATCTGCGCCGGCGCGCCGGTTTCGATCACGCGCCCATCGCGCATCAACACGATCTGGTGCGCCAGAGCAAGTGCCTCCTCCTGGTCGTGCGTGACATAGAGCATGGTCAGCCCGAGCGCGCGGCGCAGCCCGGCCAGTTCGATCCGCATCTGCGCGCGCAGCCTCGCATCGAGATTGGACAGCGGCTCATCGAGCAGCAACAGCGCCGGTTCGCCGACGATCGCGCGCGCCAATGCCACGCGCTGCTGCTGGCCACCGGACAGATCGCTCGCGCCGCGGCCGGCGAGCGCGTCAAGCCCGACCTGGCGCAACGCCGCGCCGACCCGGCGCGTGATCTCGGCGTGTGGGCGATGCTGGCTGTGCAACGGATAGGCGACGTTGCCCGCCACGCTCATATGCGGCCACACGGCGTAGGACTGGAACACCATGCCAAGCTTGCGGCGATCCGGCGGCAAATCGATGCGACGGCGAGCCGAAAAAACCAGCTCGTCGCCAAGCCGGATTTCGCCGGCGTCGGGTGTCTCCAGGCCCGCGACGCAACGCAGCAGCGTGGATTTTCCAGAGCCGGAAGGCCCCAGCAACGTCAAAATGGAATCCGCCGGCGCATTCATCTCGATGTCGCGCAGAATCGTTTCTGATCCAAAGCGTTTCGTGAGACCGCTGATGGTGATCATGCCGCACTCCCGCGCCGGGCCGGACGCACCAGCCGCACGAGTGCCGGCAGGCTGAGCAGGCAGACCAGCAGCGCGGTGGCGAGCACGCCCAGCGCGCACAGCTCGGTCATCTGTCCGCCCTCCCACAATGCCCAGACCTGGGTGGCGACCACGCTCGATGCCGGGCTGTAGAGCATGATCGCGATGGCCAGCTCGCGGATGGCATGGATCAAGACCCACAAAGCGACGTTGGCAAATGCCGGGGCCAGCAGCGGAGCCACGATCAGCCGCCAGGTTCGCCACGCGCCGGCCCCCGACAGGGCGGATGCCTCCCACAGTTCGGGCGCGATCTGCATCTGTGCCGCGATCAGGCTCGCCGCGCTGCCGGCGAGGTATTTGGTGGTGAGCGCCAGCGCGATGATCCAGATGGTTCCATAGATGCCGATCGGCAGCATCAGATACAGCATCATCACCGCGAAGCCGAGCACCACCGAGGGGATCGCCTGCGGCAGCAGCGCGCCGCGGCGCAACCACGGCCCGGCCACACCCGAGCGCGCGCGCACCGACACGAACGCGATCGCCGCGGCGAGCCCCACCGTGGCCACCGCCGCGCTGCCGGCCACCAGCGCGGTGTTGGCCAGCATATGCAGCGAGCCTGGTTCACCGAGCACCGAGCGATACCCGAACCAGGTCAACCGATTCAGCGCGGCGGTTGATGGAAACACGTAGAATCGCAACAGGCTGCGCCAGACCAGCATGAACAGCGGCAACACCGCCACCGGCACCAGAATGGCGCACAGCAGCCCCAACAGCGGCCAGCGCCAGCGCCCCAGCCGCACCCGCCGGGGCCGATAGCCGCGCGCGGTGATGGTGACGAAGCGCCGCGCCCGCCCGGCCTCGCCGCGGTGCAGCCGCATCAGGCCCAGCGCGATCAGCAGCAGCAGCAGCGCCAGCGCGCTGGCCACCCCGTAATCGGGCAGTTGCCCGCTCTCGGGGTGGGTGGCCCAGTAGATCCGCGTGCTCAGCACCTCGATATGCGCGGACAGGCCGATCATGCCCGGCACGTCGAAAGTCTCGATGCACACGAGAAAGAAATAGATCGCCGCGGCCAGCAGCGCGGGCCGCAGCAGCGGCAGCGTGATACGCCACAGGCTGCCCGCGGCGCCTCGCCCGGCGATGCGGCTTTGCTCCTCCCAGCTCGGATCGATCGCCGCGAACGCCGCCGCGATCAGCAGATAGGCATGGCTCGCCAATGCCAGTCCCTGCACCAGGATCATCCCGCCGAGCGACAGAAGCCCGATGCGGGGTTGCGGAAATCCGATGCGCGTAACAGCCACGTTGAGAAGTCCGTTCGAGCTGTTCAGCAACTGCGTCCAGGCGGTGGCATAGATCATGCCAGGGATCGCCATCGGCGCGAGAATCGCGATGAACAGCAATCGCCGCCCCGGAACGTCGGTGCGCTCGATCGCCCAGGCGAACAAAGCGGCGATCGCCAGCCCCAGCGCGCAACTGCCCGCGGCGAATTGCAGGCTGGTGCCCATCACCCCCCAGGTCGCCGGGTCGAGCCAGGCGCGTGCGAAGGCGCCAAGGCCTGGTGCGCGGCTGGCCGGCATGTGCGTCGCGTCCGCCGTCAGCGCGGCGAGCACCAGCATGCCGATCGGGGCGGCCACCAGCCACGCAAGCAGCGCGCCGAGCAGCCACACCGCCCAGCCCGGTCGCGCGACGGTGAGAAAAAACCTTGATCCGATCACGCTATTTCAGCGCACCGATGGCCGCCGCCGCGAGCGACAGCCGCCGCTGGTTGGCCGCGACGTCGCTGTCCTCCAGCACGATCCGCGCCCCGGCCGCGCGCATCTTCTGCCCGTTCGGGCTCAGCGCGCGTCCATGCACCAGGCCGAAATTGGCGGTCTCGAACACGTCCTTCGCGCCCGGCCCCGCCGTCCATTGCGCCCACAGCCGCGCGGCGTTCGGATGCGCGCAGCCGCTCGACACGCACATCACATACACGATCGACGGGATCGGCCCCACCGTCAGCCAGTCCACCGGCCCGCCGGCGCGGCGATACAGATCGATCTTGGAGGAATAGGTGCCGATCGCCACCGCCACCCGCCCGCTGGCGAGCGCCTCGGCGGCGGGGCTGCCGCCCAGCAGCACCACCGGATCATTGGCCTTCAGCCGCGCGATGTAATCGAGCACCCGCGCCTCGCCCCAGCCGCCGTCACGCGGCTCGCGCATCAGGATCGCCAGCGGCAACCCGCGCGCCTCCAGCAGCACCCGCCCGCGCCAGGCCGGCGCCAGCAGATCCTCCCACGCGGTGATCGCCTCCCGGCTGGTCAGATCGGTGTTGATGCACAGCGGCATCTCCAGGTCCCAGCCGCAGATCGCCCGGCCGTCATACATCACCAGTTCAGGGTCCGCGCCATACAGCCCGACCCAGTCCACCGGCACCACCAGCTGCTGCTCCAGGATCGGCTGCATGAACAGCAGCGGCATGTTGAACACATCGACATTGACCTGCCCGGCCCGGTGCTCGGCCAGCATGCGGTGCGCCGCCGATGCGGGTTCGATCCGAAACTGCGTGACCTCGATGCCCGGATAGGTGGCGGTGAAGCGCGCGATCATGGCGCGCGCGATCGGCACCTCCTCGGGGCTCCAATAGACCAGTTTGCCCTCGGCCTGGGCGGCACGGTGCAGGGCGGCGATGTTGGCGGCCGGATCGGCATGGGCGAGGCGCGCGGGCAGGGCGGTGGCGGCAAGCCCGCCCAGCAGCGCCCGCCTGGAAGTGGTCGGCCCAGGCACTGCGTTCGGCATCGTCATGAACCTTCCTCCCCGTGCCCGGCCCATACAAGCCGGCGCGCCTCTGGCGGGCGCATGCACCCAGCGTATCGGCTGCCCGTGATGCGCACAACGCCGCCCGCGCGACACCGCCGACGCATAATCGCGTTGGACCTGATCGGGTCGGACCGGTATGAAAGCGGCACGGTGGCGGCGGGGACGTCCGCGCCGCCATCGCTGCATTGCGGGAGATGCTGGTGTCGCGCCTGAGTTTCCGATCGCGGCTGGCTCTGGTTTTGTGCGTGTTCAACGTGGTGATCGCGCTCGCCGCGTCGCTGCTGCTGGGCCGCCAGACGGTGCGCATCGTGCAACTGGAGCAGGCGCGCGACATGCAGGTGATCGCGCATCTGGCCGGCTCGCGGCTGGATGACCGGCTGGCCGACATCTCGGCGCGGCTGGCCATGCTGGCCGCATTGATGGCACCGCCGGAGGCCGATGGCTCGGCCGCGGCCATCCCGCCGCGCTGCCATTGCGGCCTTGCCTGGGCCGCGTTGATCGGCCCGGACGGGCGGTTGCGCCAGACCACCAACCCGGTGGCGACCGCCCCGGTGCTGATCACCCGCCAATGGTTCGGCGCCGGCCAGTCCGGCCCGTCGATCCTGCCCAGCACGACCGATTTCGCGGTGTTCGCCACCCCGGTCGGCACGCCCGGTCCGGGTGCGTCGGTGCTGGTGGCCGGGCTGGACGCCGAAGGGCTGAGCCGGACGCTGAGCGGCTTTGGCGCCGATCTGTCGCCCGAGCGGCAGGTGCAGTTGCTGCTGCTGCGCGACGGCGCGGTGCTGGCCGGCCCGCCCGCCCTGCTGCGTGCCTCGCTGCCCGACGCCCGGCTGTGGCGCGTGCCCGAGACCCCGGCCGTCGCCGCCGCGCAGGGGCCGCTGGACCGCGCGCTCACCTGGCTCGGCGACCTGATCGATGGCGACGCGCCCGGCGCGGTGGCCGGCGATTTCAGCGGCGAGCTCGCCAGCCAGCCCTGGCCGGATGGCGGCAGCTACGTCGCCGGAGCCGCGACCCTCGCGCCGGCCAGCCTCGGTTCGGCCACCGGCTGGACGGTGGTGGCACGCCAGTCCGCGATCGCCGCGGCGGCGCCGGCGATGCGCATCCAGCGCGAGATTTTCGTCGGCGCGGTGGTGCTGGCGCTGATGTTCGGCCTCGCCGGCGTGCTGGTGGCGGACCGGCTGACCGCGCCGCTGCGCCGGGTGGTGCTGCGCGTCGCCGACGGCATCGGTGGCGGCGGCACCGAGCTGGACCGCATCGAGCGCTCCCTGCTGACCCTGCGGACCCGCGCCGAGGATGCCGAGGATGAGGCACGACGCGACCCGCTCACCGGTCTGCTGAACCGCGCCGGCATCCAGGCGGCGCTGGCGGCGCGCGCCGCCCCGCGCGCCGGGCTGGTGTGCTTCCTCGATCTGGACGGGTTCAAGCGGGTCAATGATGAGCTTGGCCACGCGGTGGGCGACGCCCTGCTGCGGGTCGCCGCACAGCGGCTCAACCGCTGCCTGCGCCGCGAGGAGATGGTCTGCCGGCTGGGCGGTGACGAGTTCGTGTTCACCGTCATGAACCGCTGCGGCTCGTCGGACCTCTCCCGCCGGGTGCCCGACCGGGTGCTCGAAGTTCTGGCCCGGCCGTATGAGCTGGAGGGATCGGTGGTGAGCGTGTCGGCCAGCATCGGCGCCGCGCCCTGGGACGGCACCGAGGCCGGCTTCGCGCAGGCGCTGGACGATGCCGACGCCGCGCTGCGCGGCGCCAAGCAGGCGGGCAAGGCGCAGGTGGTCTGGCACGGCACGCCGACCGGCATGGTTGGTGTGATTGGATAGAGCAACATCACCCAGACCGGAATCGGTCTGGGTGATAAAGTTGCTCGCTCATCATCAGAGCAACATCA
>DAHWBL010000302.1 GCA_027323595.1 Acetobacteraceae bacterium
CTCGGCGCGGCCGGCGCGCCGGCGGCCCACGCCGTTGCTGTCGCGGACGCGCTGGTGGAAGCGGAGTTGCAAGGCCTGGCCTCGCACGGTGTGATGCTGCTGCCGCTGTACCTGCGCCGCATCGCTGCCGGTTCGGTGGACCCGACCGCCACCGGCGTCATCGTCTCCGAGCGGGCCGGCGCGCTGGTGATGGATGCGCGCAACGGCTTCGGCCAGGTGACCGCGGCGCATGCGCTCTCGCTGGCGGTGGCGCGCGCGCGCATCAACGGCCTGGCCGCGGTCAGTGTGCGCGACGGGTTTCATTTCGGCGCCGCCGGCCGCTGGGCCGCGGCCATGGCGCGCGAGGGCTGCATCGGCATCGCCACCTGCAACACCCGCCCGCTGATGCCCCCGCCGGGCGGCGCGGCCCGCGTGGTCGGCAACAACCCGCTCGCCATCGCCGCCCCCGGCGGGCCGGACGGTGATCCGGTGGTGGTGGATTTCGCGCTGAGCGAGGCGGCGATGGGCAAGATCCGCCTCGCCGAGGAGGCCGGCATCGCGATACCGCCCAACTGGGCCACCGACGCCGCCGGCACGCCCACCACCAACCCGACCGAGGCGATCGCGGGAATGCTGCTTCCCGCAGGCGGGGCCAAGGGATTCGGGCTGGCGCTGATGCTGGACATATTGTCCGGCGGTCTGTCGGCCGGCGCGCTCGGCGGGCAGGTCGGCGCATTGTATGGCGACCCCGCGGTGCCCTATCGCTGCGCGCATTTCTTCCTCGCCATCGACGTCGCCTCGTTTCGTGATCGGGCCGATTTCGGCGCCGCCGTCGCGGGCCTGCTGCGCGGCGTGCGCGCGAGCCCCGCGGTGGAGCCAGGCGCCAGCGTGCGGGTTCCTGGCGAGGGCGCGCGCGCGCGCCAGCGCGCGGCGACAATGTGCCAGCTTCCCGCCGGCACCGTCACCGCCCTGCGTGACAGCGCCGCCGCTCTGGGCTGCGTCGTTCCCACCGCCCTTTCCCCCTGACCGGAGCCCGTCCGCATGGCCAAGCAGCAGATCACCTCGGCGAAACTTCGCGTTCCCAACGGGCATTTCTCCCAGGCGACCAAAATCGCCGCGCGCGGACAGATGGTGTTCATCTCCGGCATGACCGCGCGGCGCGCCGATGGCAGCATCGCCGGCATCGGCGACCCTGAAGCCCAGACCAGGCAGGTTTGCGAAAACCTCAAGGCCGCGATCGAGGAGGCCGGCGGCACGCTGGCCGATATTTGCCGTGTCGATGTCTATGTGCGCAACATGGAGCACTTCGAGATCATCCATAAGGTCCGGCGCGAATATTTCCATGCGCCGGCCCCGGCATCGACCATGGTCGAGGTGTGCAAGATGACGTCACCGGATTATCTGATCGAGATCAACGCCATCGCGGTGCTGCCCGATGTCTGACGAACCAAAAAACACAGGCCGCGCGCTCGGCCCGATCGGCGACCGCATCCTGTTCGAGAACGATCTCATCCGCGTGTGGGCGGTGGCGCTGGAGGCCGGACAGATTCAGCCCTGGCACCGTCACGATCTTCCCTATCTCATCGTGCCGCTGACAGCCGGGCATAACGAGATGGAGTTCGATGACGGGCGCATCCGCCAGACCGAGGAAGTGGTCGGCGAGGTGATCTGGCGCGAGGCCGGCATCCCGCACGAGCTGCGCAACATCAGCAGCTGGCTGTACCGAAACGTGCTGATCGAATTCAAGCAGCCCGCGACCTCTTCGCACAACGCCTGAAGGGATTTGCCATGGCCCTGTCACGACGCACCGCTTTGCTGGCCGGGCTCGGCGGCACCCTCGCCAGCCGGGCGGCCCGCGCCCAGACGCTGACCCCGATCGGCTTCGCGCTCGACTTCCGCGCGCTGGGTCGTCACGCCGCCTGGTATGTCGCGGCCGAGAAGGGCTTTTATCGTGACGGCGGCCTCGCGGTGAACATCCAGGGCACCAGCGGCACCGCGCAGGCGATCCAGAATCTCGAATCCAACGTGGTGCAGTTCGCCTTCTCCGACGTCGCCGGGGTGGCGACCGCGCACGCCAACGGCGCGTCGGGCGCGCGCATCGTCGCGGTGATCTATCAGAAGGCGCCCTATGCGATCTTCTCGACCGCCACGGGCGCCAACGTCACCCGCCCCGAACAGCTCGAAGGCCTCACCATCGGCAGCGGCGCCGGCAGCTTCACCCAGCAGGTGGTGCACGCCTTCATGCTCCAGCGCGGGCTTGATCCATC
>DAHWBL010000316.1 GCA_027323595.1 Acetobacteraceae bacterium
TCCGCCTCGGTATCGACGCCGAGATAGGATTCGAACTGGCCGGCGAAGCTCGATCCGAACCGGTCCTCCACCAGGCTGGAGGAGCGCACCGCAAGTGCCGCGGTGGCCGTGCGGCGCATCAATTGCTCTCGTGCCATCAACAGGGGTTCGAGAATCGATGGAACGATCGGAGCGCTGAGCAGCGCGAGGCGAACCGCGATCGCCTCGCGCCGCGCCCGCATGATCGCGGCATCGTCGCGATGGTCGGTCGGCGCCACGGTGAGCCCCAGCGAGGCGAGCTGGTGGCGGTAGGCGTCGGCGGCGATGCAGAACCCGTCAGGGATCGGCAGTCCGGCGGCGCCGAGGCCGGCGAGGTTGCTGGCCTTGGGGCCCACCTGGTCGGCATCGCGTGCCGACCGGCTGGTGATCGGAAAAATCAGCTGTTCCATTTTTCTGATCTGTTCGCGGTGTTCATGTCCTCACTTCAGGAATTTCGAATAGCCCGGCACCGCGTCGACCACGGTGATCTGCTCGACCGGGAAGCCCGAGATCAGCTCGATGCGGTCCTCGTGGACGATCAGCATCTCCTCGATGCGCACGCCCCACTCGAATTTTTTGCCGTGCTGGGTTTCGAGCGCGAACACCATGCCGGGCCGGATCTCGACCGGGAAATCGAGCGACCAGATGCGCGAGATCACCGGCGTGTCGTACTGCGCGAGGCCCAGCCCGTGGCCCCACAGATTGGCGGCGGCCTGGTCCTCGTCCTCATAGCCCCAGGTTTCCATCGCCGAGGGCCATTTCGCCGCGATGTCGCGGGTCGTGGCGCCCACCTTTACCGTTTCGATGGCGTCGTAGAGCCATTTCAGCGCGGTGGCGTAGATATCCTTTTGTTCCTGCGTTGGCTCGCGCCCGACGCAGTAGGTGCGGTAGTAGCAGGATTTGTAGCCGTTCCAGGTGAGTGCCGCGAGATCGATGAACACGATGTCGCCGGGCTTGATGATGCGATCGGAAAAATTGCGCCAGTTCGGCCAGGTGTTGGGGCCGGAGGAGACGATGACGTCCTCGACATCCTCGATGCCGGGGATGTTGTAGAGGAACTCCATGATGTGCGCGGTGACCTGATTTTCGGTGAGGCCGGGGCGGAGGAATTTCATGCATTCCCAATGCGCGGCGTCGCCGATGGCGCCGACCATGCGCATGCATTCCTGCTCATCGACGTTCTTGATCGCGCGCGCCTCCATCATCGGCGTCATGCCGTCCACCCAGTCGATGCCTTCATCCTTGAAGACCTGGACCATGTTGATATCGACGAAATCGACGCCGAGCTTCATGCCATCGACGTTGCTTTTTTTCATCTGCTGCTTGATGCCGCGGGTGAATTTGCTCACCTGCACGATCGAGGCGGGGCCGGCCGCGCCCTTGATCCAGGGGAAGGCGTGTTTCACGTTTTCCTTGGGAATCCAGGGGCTGTGGCGTTCGAGCTGGAAGCCGACATCGCCCTGCTCGAAGATCACCGGCGGATCATCGCCGCACAGCAGCGCATAGCGCAGGCCGGGCTTGAGCTTGCACCAGCCAGGCGTGAGGGTGGCGGTGACGTAGCGGATGTTTTCGTCATACATCAGCAGCAACGCGCCCAGGCCATGTGCCTTCATGCGCGCGCGGGCGCGTTCGAGCCGGTAGGTACGCATCCGGTCCCAGTTGATGCGCTGCTGCCAGTCCATGCCGACGGCGCCGAAATTGACCATTGGACGTTGCTCCTCTGACGTTTATTTTCAGATGAACGACGTCGAGCCGGCGCGCCTGGCCGTGGAGGGGTGGCAGGGGAGCGTCACGGAATCGCCGTGCGTATTCATCACCTGCTCACGTCAGCATGCGCGACGGCACGCCGGCATTGATTTAGCGCAACCGCGCGGTGCGGCGGTGGTCCGATTCAGGGGGCGATGGCGAAGGCGCCGTTGGTCATCTGCAACACCACCACGCCCTTGTTCTCGGCCGGGTCGCGGGCATCGGTGGAGCGGAACGGACCCATCACGCCGTCATGGGTGGTGGCGAGCAGCGCGGTGCGGATTTTTTCGGGGTCCGAGGCGCCGGCACGCGTGATCGCCTCGGCGACGATGAACATGGTGTCGTACGCCTGGGCGGCGAACTGGTCCGGGTCCTTGTTGTATCTGGCGCGGAAATCGGCAACGAAGCGGGTGTTGAGCGGGTCCGGCTTGGCGATGAACCACGGGCTCGCGACGATCAGCCCGTCCGCGGCGGGCCCGGCGATCTGGCCGAGTTTGGGCGAGTTCGCGCCGTTGCCGCCGATGAACAGGGTTTTCGGCCCGAAGCCCAGGTCGCGCGCGGCCAGCAGCACGCCCGACACCGGCTCCACCAGGGCGGCGATGCCGACGGCGTCGGGGTCAAGGGAGCGAATCTTGGTGAGCTGGGCTGAAAAGTCGCTGTCCTTGCTGCCGAAGCTCTCGGTGGCGAGAATCTTCAACCCCAGTTTGGTGGCGGTCGCCTTCATCACCTCGAAGCCGGATTTGGAGACCGCGTCGTCATTGGCATAGAGCAGGGCGATGGTTTTCGCGCCGCGCGCCTGCGCGCGTGCGAACGCGACCGGGATCACGTCCGCCTCGGGCAGCGAGGTGCGAAACACATAGGGGCCGATCTCGGTGATGCCGTTGGCGGTGGTGGAGGTGCCGATGATCGGCACGTGGCGCTCATTGGCGACCGGACCGGCGGCGAACATCTCGGTGGACAAGGTGGGGCCGATGATGGCGACGACCTTGTCGCGCCCGATCAGCAGGCGCGCGGCGTTCACCGCCTGGTCCTTGCTGCCGGCGCTGTCCTCGACGAACAGCTTGATCTTGTGCCCGGCGATGACATCGGTTTTGTTGATCTGGTCGAGCGCGAGTTCAAGTCCGGCGCGGATGGCCACGCCGTAGGCCGAGTTCGGACCGGAGAGAATTTCGATCGCGCCGACCGGAATGTCCTGCGCGCGCGCCGGGCAGGTGGTGGCGAGCATGGCGGCAAGGCCGGCCAGCGTCGCCGCGCGGGCGAACAGGGTCATGCGTTTCTCTCCCGTGGTGGCGGAATTTCGAACCCGCCCACACTGGCGCGGCGGCGGCGGCGGGTCAAGAATTCGCGGGCTTGCCGGCGGCGGCGGCGGATGCGATCAAGGCGCGATGAGCACCAAAGCGCGCCCGGGGCGGTTTCGCATCGCCACATGGAACATCAATTCATTGCGTCTGCGCCAGGAATTGCTTGGCCGGGTGGTCGGCGAACTCGCGCCCGACGTGATCTGCCTGCAGGAAACCAAGGTGCCCGACGAGCTGTTCCCGACCGGGATCGGCGCGGCCATCGGCTATCCGCATGTCGTCTATCGGGGGATGAAATCCTATAACGGCGTGGCGATTTTCTCGCGCGTGGCGCTGGAGCCGGTGGCGGCGCCGGACTGGTGCGCGAAGGCGGATTGCCGGCACATCGCGGTGCGCGTGGCGCTGCCCAGCGGGCCGGTGCTGCTGCATGATTTCTATGTGCCCGCGGGCGGCGACGTGGCGGACCGGGCGGCGAACCCGAAATTCGCGCACAAGCTCGATTTCGTCGCCGAGGCCACCGCGCATTTTACCGCCGATCCGCCGCGCCGCACCGTTCTGGTGGGCGATCTCAACATCGCGCCGCTTGAGAACGATGTATGGAGCCACAAGCAGCTTCTCGATGTGGTCAGCCACACGCCGGTCGAGACGCAGGGGCTGAACGACTGGATGGGGCGCGGCTTTGTCGATGCGGTGCGCCATTTCGTGCCGCCTGACCAGAAGCTTTACAGCTGGTGGAGCTATCGCAACCGCGACTGGGCGGCGTCTGACCGCGGCCGGCGGCTGGACCATGTGTGGGTCAGCAAGGATCTGGTGCCGGCGCTGCGTGGCCAGACGATCCTGCGCGCGGCGCGCGACTGGACGCAGACCTCGGACCATGTGCCGGTGGCGGTCGATCTGGAACTATAGGGATCAACCTCGCCAGAACAGCCCGATGGTGAGGGCGACGCCCAGGCCGATCACCGCGATGCGCAGCCAGGTCTCGTTCACCCGCTTCAGCATCCAGGCGCCGAGCTGTCCGCCGCCGATCGAGCCGGCGCCGAGGACGGCGGCGTAAAGCCAGTCCACATCAGGGGAAAAGGCGAAGATCAGCACCGCGGCGATGTTGATCACGGCGGCCAGCGCGTTTTTGGTGGCGCCGGCGTGGCGGGTGTCGAGCCCGGCCATGGTGAGGGCGGCGATCATCAGGATGCCGATGCCGCCGCCGAAATAGCCGCCATAGACGGCGATGCAGAACTGGGTGATGCCGCCGGGCAGACGGCCGAGCTCGCGGCCGATGCGCGGCGGGCCGCGAAAGCTGCCCCAGGCGAAGACCAAGGTGGCGAACAGCACCAGCCAGGGCACCAGCGCGGTGAAGATGCTCTGCGGCGTGGCCAGCAGCAGGATCGCGCCGAGGCAGCCGCCGACCAGGCTGATCGCGCCGAG
>DAHWBL010000326.1 GCA_027323595.1 Acetobacteraceae bacterium
CGCTGGCCAAGCTCGGTCACCGCCGGCACGAACGCCTCGGTCACCACCCCGCCGGGCAGCGCCGGCAGAACCGGGCCGAGCGCGGTGCCGGCCAGCGTCTGCGCCGAGGCATATTCAGGCCCCACCGACATCAGCAGCGCCCCGCCGGCACGCACGTAATCGGCGATGTTGCGCAGATATTGCTGCGGCAGAATCCCGCGATTCTGAAACCGGTCGAGGATGATCAGATCAAAATCGCGAATCTTCACCTGGAACAATTCGCGCACCGGAAAGGCGATCAGCGCCAGCTCGTTGAGCGGCGTCAGATCGTCCTTCTCGGGTGGCCGCAAAATGGTGAAATGCACCAGATCGACCGACGGGTCCGCCTTCAGCAGCCGCCGCCAGCTGCGCTCGCCCTGGTTCGGCTCGCCCGACACCAGCAGCACCCGCAGCCGGTCGCGCACGCCGTTGATCTGCACCACCGCGCGGTTGTTCAGCGCCGACACCTCGCCGGCCAGCGGCTCGGCCTGCAAATCCACCACCGTCGGGCCGCCGCGGGTGATCGGAATCTCGATGCTCTGCACCGCGCCCACCGGCACGCTCTGCACCACCGCCGGCTCGCCGTCGCGCCGGATGGTCAGCCGCGCCGCCGCCGCCGGATGCGCCACCCCCAGATCCTCGACCGCGAGCCGGATCGTCACCGGCTTGCCCACGATGCCATAGCCGGGCGCCTCGATGATGCGCAGCCGCCGGTCGGTCTGCTCGCCGGTCGCCGGCACCAGCACATGCAGCGGCGCGGCGGGCGGGCGGGCGGGCACGTCATGCACCTGCCCGTCGGTCAGCGCGACGATCCCGGCCAGCCGCCCGCGCGGAATCTCCGCCTCCGCCCGATCGACCGCGCCGAACAGCCGGGTGCCGTCCGAGCCCGCCTCGGGCACCTCCACCACCCGCCATTGCAGGTCATCCATCGCCCCGGCCTGCTCGGTCAGCGCCGCCCGCGCCTGCTCGACCAGCGCGGCACGATCGCCCACCTGCATCGAGGCGGTGCGATCCACCACCAGCAGCGCGACATCGGCGAGCCCCTCGCGGGTCTGGCGCACCAGCCTTGGCCCGGCGAGCCACCCCAGCAGCACCGCCAGCGCCAGCAGCCGCCACACCACCCCGCGCGCGCGGCGCACCGCCGCCACCGCCAGCACCAAAGCCGCCGCCGCCGCCAGCCCGATCAGCAGCGCCGGCGGCAGCACCGGCGCGAACCGCAGCGCGGCGATCGCCTGGTCCATCATTGCCCAAGCCGCTCCAGGATCGCCGGCACATGCACCTGGTCGCCCTTGTAGTTGCCGGTCAGCGCATACATCACCAGATTGACCCCGAAACGAAACGCCAGGCTGCGCTGCCGCGCCCCGCCCTGCAGATCATCCACCAGCGGCCGCCCGGATGCGTCGGCGGCCCACGCCGCCGTCCAGTCATTGCCGCCGATCACCACCGGGCTCACCCCGTCATTGTCGCGCTCGCCGTCGCGCGCCACCCACACCGGCGCGCCCACCAGCCGGCCGGGAAAACTATCCAGCAGATAAAACGCCCGCGCCAGCACATGGTCGGTGGTGAGCGGCGCGAGCGGCGGGATCAGCAGCCCGCGCGCCACCCGCGCCAGCACCGTGTCGTCGCCGCGCGTGTCGATCAGCAGGATGCCGCCATGGCCCATGAAATCGTTCAGCGCGGCACTCGCCGCCGCGCTAAGCGGCGTCGCCCCGGCCGGCACCACCCACACGATGATCGGGTAAAAGGACAGATCATCCTGCCCGGGCCGCACCCGCATCGGCGCGGAAATCACCGCCGCGGTGCGCCGGTCGATGTAATCGGCCAACCCCAGCAGCCCGGCCTCGGTCACCTGGTCCACCGCCGCGTCGCCGCTGGGCATATAGCCGATGCGCGTGGTCAGCGCCGGCGCTTCGCCCGACAGCGGCTCGGCCGCCATCGCCCCACCACCCGCCGCCGCCAGAACCCCCAGCAGCAGCACCATCACCGCCACCCGCCGCGCCCCCAGCAGCCCGCGCAGCCACAGCGACGCCACCAGATCGAGCAGCAGCAGCACCGCCGCCAC
>DAHWBL010000329.1 GCA_027323595.1 Acetobacteraceae bacterium
ATGACACGCCGGCCCGGCGTGTGGCCGCATTTCTTCGGCGATTCCTGGTCCTCGATCTGGATGGCGGTGATCCCGGCCGCCTCGTAGCCCTGGACGGTGTGGCGCACATTGAGCAGCCCGCCATAGCCGGTGTCGGCATCGGCGATGATGGGCGTCCTGCTCATCGCCGCGATCTGGCCGGCGCGCGCGACCATGTCGCTGTAGGTCGCAAGGCCCACATCGGCGAGGCCCAGATGCGAGGCGACCATGCCGTAGCCCGTCGCGTAGAGCGCCTTGAAGCCCATGCCGTCGGCGACGCGGGCCGAGAGCAAGTCAAAGACGCCAGGCGCCACCACGAAATCGCGCCGCCTGATCGCTGCTTTCAGACCTGGATCAGCCATCGTTCGTCACCTTCTTGCCTTGCTTGTTGGTTTCTCATGTTCACGGCGTCGCCGCCGCCTCGCGCAGCGATTCGATCAGCGAGGAACGCATCAGATAATCCTTGTGGCGCCGCGGGTCGTCGGCCGCAGCCTTGAGGTTGTCGTAATAGGCCTGGCGCTTGGCCGGATCACGCTCGTTCATGATCTGGCGGTTGCGCATCGCCTGCGCCTGCACCCCCTCGATCGCGACCTTGCGGCGCTGGCGCTCATATCTCTTCAGCAGCCCGTCGTCGCCGCCACGCCACAGCGCGGCGAGCTTCTCGGCGAGATTCACCGCGTCATGGATGCCGCCGTTCATGCCCATGCCGCCAAGCGGGTTGTTGATGTGCGCGGCATCGCCGGCCAGCACCACGCGCCCTTCGACGAAGCGCTCGGCAACGCGCTCATGCACGCGGTAGCAGGTCTTGTGCACGACCTCGTACGGCTTCGGCGAAGCCACCACCGATTGCAGCCGCGCCTCCAGCCGCGCCGGCGCCATCATCTCCTCGTCACCCTCGTTCGGATCGGTCGGCAGCAACACGCGCCAGAGCGAGGGCGTGCGCAGCAGCGTCAGCCATTCGTCAGGATCGGAGATGTAGGCGACATAGGGCAGGTCGCTCATCACCTCGTTGAATTCGAAGGTGGTCGACAGCGACAGATAACGCTCGGGGATCGTCAGCCCCTCGAAGGGGATGCCCAGGGCGCCGCGCAGCGCGCTGCGCGCGCCATCGGCAACCACCAGATAGCGGCATTGCAGCGTCTCCCGCGCGCCGTCCTCGCGCTCCGCGGTCAGCACCACGCGGTCGGCGTCCTGCGTCACCGAGATCGCCTTCAGACCAAACACGATGTCGCAGTCAGGCGAGGCGACCAGCCGGTCGCGCAGCACGCGCGTCAGTTTCCACTGCTCGCATTGCAGACGATAGGGAAATTCCGTCTCATCGCGCAGATTGGCGAGATCAAATGTCGCCACCGGGCCGCTGCGGCGGTCGCGAAACTGCCAAAGCGCGCAGACGAGCCCATCGGCCAGCAGATGTTGCGTGACGCCCAGGCGGTCGAGGATCTCAAGCGTCGGCGGGTGGAAGGTCGAGGCGCGCAGATCCTCGACGATCTCGGCCGTCCGTTCGACGACGGTGACGGGCACGCCCTCGGCCATGAGGGCCGCCGCGGCCACAAGCCCGACCGGGCCGGCCCCTACCACGATTACGCGATCGATCGACATGCGTCTTCGGCTCCCCATCATCCGGCAGGCCCTCACGCGAAAACTTGACCAAACATTTGGCCCTGTCAATCGGCAGGTTTGTCTTGACAACTTTCATCGCGCCCACCCAACAATGTGCCGGCCGCGGATGGAGAATGCGAAGCCGATGGGGATGTGTGTGTGCTGGCGAACCGTGTCCGGGCGCCGATCGGCGGCAGGTCGTGGCCAATGCTGATCCTGCAGCAGGTCGCGAACGGCGTCCTGTTGGGCGCGATCTACGTCACCATCGCGCTCGCCTTCACCCTGACGATCGGCATCCTCAACTTCCTCAATTTCACGATCCCACCGATCTTCATGCTGTCAGCGATGACCGCATGGGCGGCCGCGCAGTTCGGGCTGCCGTTCGGCATCTTCGGGCCGATGCCATGGACGGTGGCATTGGCGTTCGGGATCGTGGTCGCCATCCTCGCCTCGCTGCTCGTCGAGCGGCTGACCTTCCGCTACCTCAAGGTCCGCTATGGTGACGCCACCGAACATGCGATCCCGCTGGTCTCATCGCTGGGCTTCCTGCTCGTCTTCCAGAACGGCATCCGCATGGCCTACGGCACCGAGCCGCATCGCTTCATCACGCCGCTCGGCGACATGAGCCTGCATCTGGGAGGCATCTTCATCAGCCTGCCGCAGGTGCTGAGCCTGGCCCTGGCGCTGATCATCGTCTTCAGCCTCTCCTATCTGCTGAAGCGCACCCGGACCGGCCGCGCGCTGCGCTCGATCGCCGAAAATCCGGACGCGGCACTGCTGATGGGCGTCGACGTCGCGCGCATCGTGCCGGTCATCTTCATCCTGACCGGGCTGCTCTGCGGCATCGCCGGCAGCATCTTCGCGGTCAATTACGGCCAGGTCTATTCCGGCATGGGCGACGAGGTCGGCAACAAGGCCATCGCCGGCATGGTGCTGGGCGGCATGGGCTCGATCTGGGGCGCCATCGTCGGCGGCCTGCTCATCGGCCTGGTCGAGACCATGTCGATCTATCTTTTCGGTGGCGACACGGTGCAGTCGGTCGTCTGGGGCCTGTTGCTGGTCGCGCTGGTCCTGCGGCCCGAAGGGCTTTTTGGTCATCACGGCATCGGCAAGGGCAAGTTTTGATGTCGGGGTATACGGGCGGGCTGCTGGTCATCCTGTGCCTCAACATCGTCATGGCCTATGCCGTGTTCCTGCCGGTCGCCACCGGCCAGCTCAATCTGGGCGGCGCGGCGTTCCAGGCGGTCGGCGCCTACACGGCGGGCTATCTGTCGGCGACCTACGACCTCCCCGTCGTGCCCTCGCTGCTTGCCTCCATGGCAACCGGCGCCGTCTTCGCATTCCTTTTCTCGCTGCTGATCATGCGCACGAAAAGCGTGTATCTGGTGTTGGCGACATTCGCCTTCGGGCAGTTCCTGACCGGCGTCATCATCAATGTCGACGCACTCGGCGGCTCGATGGGCCTGTCGGTGCCGGCCCATGTCGAAGGCTGGACGGTGATCCTGTTCGCCGGCCTTGCGATGCTGCTGACATTGATCCTCATGCAAACCCGCTTCGGCCTCGCCATGCGCGCGATCCACGACGACGACGCGGTGTCGGAGCTGATGGGCATCGGCGTGCGCGGCGTGCGCATCGGCGCGTTCACGCTGGGCGGCGCGCTGGCCGGCGTCGCGGGGTGCCTCTACGCGTTCTACTTCAATTTCTGCGACGTGCAGAGCTTCGACGCATCGAGCTCGTTCTATCTCCTTCTTTTCGTCCTGCTGGGCGGCACGCAGACGATCTGGGGGCCGGTCATCGGCGCGGTGTTCTTCACTCTGGTACCGGAGGTGTTTCGCAACGTCCTCGCCTATCTGCCGGCCTTCGGTCACGGCGCGACCAGCGGCCAGGTCGATACGAGCTGGCGCTTCATCCTGCTTGGCATGATCACCATCGCGATGATGGTCTACCGCCCCGAGGGCATCCTCACCCGCATCGGCCTGGGTGCTATATGGCACGGCGTCGGCCTCGCCCGCCGGGGTCGGCAGGGCACATGAGCCCCAACGACGCCATCTTCTCGCTGCGCGGCGTCACCAAGGCCTTCGCCGGCCTCAAGGTGGTGACCGATGTCAGCTTCGACGTCCGCCCCGGCGAGCGCCTGGCGCTGATCGGCCCAAACGGTGCCGGCAAGACCACCGTCTTCAACCTGATTTCCGGCGCCTATAAAATCAACGAGGGCAGCATCATCCTCGACGGCGTCGACATCGCCGCGCTGCCGGCCTCCCGGCGCTGCGCCATGGGCATCGCCCGCTCGTTTCAGAACATCCGGCTGATGCCGCATCTGTCGGTCGTCGAGAACGTGATGATCGGCCAGCATGCGCGCACCCGCGGCATCCTTGAGCTGCTGACGCCGCTGTGGATGACCCGCGCACGGCAGGAAGCCGAGGCGCAGCTTGCCGCCTTCGACGTCGCGACCTACCCCAACCAGGCGATCGCCACGCTGCCCTATGGCATTCGCAAAAAGGTGGAGATCGTGCGCGCCCTGATGAGCAGGCCCAAGGTGCTGCTGCTCGACGAGCCGGCCGCCGGGCTCAACACCAACGAGACCGCCCAGCTCAGGGATTTTCTGATGCGCGTCGCCGATGGCGGTGTCACGCTGCTGGTCGTCGAGCACGACATGAGCCTGGTTCGCAGCCTGTGCGACCACACGGTCGTGCTGAATTTCGGCCGCAAGATTTTCGACGGGCCGACGCACGCCGTGCAGGAAGACCCGGCCGTGCTGGAGGCATATCTCGGCCGACCGGCGCACACAGCGGCGACGCCGCGCGCGGAGACCGCCGACCATGCTTCTTGAGGTGAAGGATCTCGATGTCCGCTACGACCGGCTGCGCGCCGTCAAGGGTGTGGACATCAGCGTCGGCGAGCAGGAGATCGTCACCGTGCTCGGCGCGAACGGCGCCGGCAAGACCACACTGCTGCGCGCCATCCAGGGCGTGGTCCGCGCCGCGCGCGGCAGCGTCCGCTTCGCCGGTGAGGACGTGACCACCGCGGACGTGCCATCGCGCGTGCGCAAGGGCCTGGTGCTGGTACCCGAGGGCCGGCAGATTTTCGTCAGCCTCACCGTGCACGACAACCTGCTGATGGGCGCCTACACCCGCCGCGACGCCGGTCTTGCCGCCGAGATCGACGCGATCTACGACCGCTTCCCCAATCTGGGCCAGCGCCGCGACATGCCGGCCAGCGTCCTGTCCGGCGGCGAACAGCAGATGCTGGCAATCAGCCGCGCGCTGCTGTCGAAGCCCAAGCTCATGATGCTCGACGAACCCTCGCTCGGCCTGTCGCCGCTCTACGTGCAACGCATGTTCGACCTCATCGGCGCGCTCAACCGCGACGGGCTGTCGATCCTGCTGGTCGAGCAGAACACCAGCATGGCACTGGCCACCGCCGCGCGCGCAACGCTGCTCGAACTGGGCACCGCCGTACTGGCGGGACCATCGGGCGAGGTCGCGGCGAGCGAGAGGCTGACCAGTGCCTATCTTGGTGCGCGATGATTTCTGGTTTCCGCGTTTTGGCCGCCGGCCCGCAGTGCCGGCCTTCGGGGGAGAAAACAACGATGTCTCGTTTCCGCAAAGGACTGACCCTGGCAGCCGCCGCGATCGGGCTGCTCGCGCAGCCGGCGATGGCCGCCGACAATGACTGGAACATCGGCTTCATCAGCACCCGCAGCGGCCCGCTGAAGGAAGTGGGCGACTCGACCGCTGTCGCGATCGAGATGGCGACGAACGACATCAACGCCGCCGGCGGCATCGAAGGTCGCAAAATTCGTCTGGTCGAATATGACAGCGCCGGCGATCCACGCCAGGCCTCGGTCGGCGTGCGCACGCTGGCCAACGACAGCAAGGTGCTGGCCATCATCGGGCCGCTCTCCTCGGGCGAAACCGGCGTCGCCATGAACGATGCCGAGCGCATCAAGCTCCTGATGCTGCCCTACTCCTCCTCCGCGCCCGGCCTGACCGCCGGCAAGACCTTCACCTGGCGCCTCTCGGCGACCGAGGACAAACAGTTCAACCGGCTGCTGAAAGCCCTGCCCGCGAAGAACGTGAAGCTGGACACGGCCGATATCATGTACGTGTCCGACGACCGCATCGCCAACGTCACCGGCACCAAGGTCTATCAGACGCTCCTCGACAAAGGCGGCGTCAAGATTCTTCGTACCATCAGCATCAACATCAACAGCTTCGACGTCTCCGCGCAGGTCGCCCAGATTCTGCAGGACAATCCCGACGTGGTCGCGCTGGCCGCCAACTACGCCCAGGCGGTCACCGTGCTGCGCGAGCTGCATCGCCAGAACTACAAGGGCCGCGTCATCGGCTCGCAGCTCTTCGCCGATCCGAACCTCGTCGGACTGTTCGGCCACGATGCCGACGGCATGATCTTCGTCTCCGGATTCTGGAGCCATCGCGACAAGCAGGCCGAGGATTTCTCCGCCCGCTTCGTGAAGGCGATGGCCGCGAAGGGCTTCACGAAACTCGCCCCCCACCATGTCGACGCGCAGGCCTACGACACCGTCTATCTGCTGAAGGACGCAATCGAACGCTCGAAGGTCACCGGCGCGGCGGACAAGGTCGACGAGGAACGCATCGCCTTGCGCGACGCGCTCAAGGGCATCAATTTCTCCGGCGTCGTGGGCGACAATATCTGCTTCAACGGCGGCGATGCCGAACTGCCCGGCTACATCATCGAGATCAGGAACGCCCAATGGTCGCTGTTCGACTCCTTTCCGCCCGATGCGTGCAAGGCGCCGTGAACCCGCGGTCCGGGTCCGTGGCCGCAACCTGAGGAGCGCCCGATGAGTTTGGCCGAACCGCTGCTCATCGGCGATGCGCGCATTGATCGCCTGGTCGACCTCGAACGTTTCGATCTGCCGCTGGGCTGGCTCTTTCCGGATGCGACGCTGGCGGCGTTGCAGGACGATCTCTCCTGGCTGGAGCCCGATTTTCTCACCGGCGACAAGGCCATCCTGGCGATCCAGTCAACGGTGCTGCGCGTCGGCGGCCGCACCATCCTGATCGACACCTGCGTGGGAGAACACAAGCCGCGGCCGCGCCACCCGGCCTGGAATCAAAGAACGCACACAGGATATCTCGACCGCCTCAGGGCGCTGGGCATCGCGCCCGAGGCGGTGGACATCGTCTTTTGCACCCATCTTCATGCCGACCATGTCGGCTGGAACACCAGGATCGACAACGGCCGCTGGGTGCCGACCTTCCCCAATGCGCGCTACCTCATGGGCAGGCACGAACTTTCCGACTGGGAAACAAAACTGAAAACCGCGCCGGCCGACATGGTCAATCACGGCTCCTATGCCGATTCGATCCTGCCCGTCATCGACGCCGGCAGGGCCGATCTCATCGACCACGACCACCAGTTGCTGGACGGTCTGGTGGTGCGTCGCCTGCCCGGCCACACGCCGGGCTCGATCGGCCTGTCGATGCACCGCCGCGGCGGTCGCTGCCTCTTCACCGGTGATTCCATCCACCACCCGGTGCAGCTCATCCACCCCGCATGGTCGAGCTCGCTGTGTTCCGATCCGCAAATGGCCCGCGCGACGCGGACACACTACCTCGCCGAAGCCGCCGAGAACGGCACCTGGCTGGTGCCGGCGCATTTCGCCGGCCATACCGGCGTGCAGATTTGCCGCCACGCCAACGCCTACCGCCCGATCCTGGGCAATTGCCACGCAGCAGCCGGTCGGCTGCCATGACCGCCAATGAGGAAGCGATCGCGGATGCCGGGCGTTCGTCCCGGCAGCCGCTCTATCTGCACATCGCATCGGTTCTTGAGCAGCGCATCACGCGCGGGACGTATCCGGTCGCCGCTCTGCTGCCGGCGGAAACCGAGCTGACCGAGGAGTTCGCGACCAGCCGCAACACCGTGCGCGAGGCGCTGCGCCTGCTGGTGGAGCGCGGCTATCTCCGCCGTCGCCAGGGGGCGGGCACCGTCGTCATCGCGACGACACCCTCGATCAATTATCGCCAGTCCGTGGGCAAACTCGAAGACCTCTTCGCCAATGCGCGCGACACCTATTACGCGCTGAACAGCATCGCCAACGTCACCCTGGACAGCCTCACCGCCGAGCTCGTCGCGGCCGAGGCGGGCGAGAAGCGCATCCTCATCACCGGCGTGCGCTGGACCGAGCCCGGCGGCACGCCGATCTCCTACATCGAATCCTACATCCCGCTGAAATACGAAGCGCAGGTCGAGCATTTCTGGGACGCGCAGGTTCCCTTCTACTCGATCATCGAAAAGGCATCGGGGCGCACCATCGACGAGGTGTCGCAGCACATACGCGCCGTCGAGATGCCCCGCCGCGTCGCCACCGCCTTCGGCCTCGGCGCCGGTGCGATCTCGCTACAGGTGACGCGCCGCTATCGCGCCGGCGGCACCATCCTGATCGCCTCGCTCAACTGGCACCGCGCCGACCAGTTCACCTACGAGATGCTGCTCCAGCGCAACATCGAACGCGAGCGGAGCTGAGCCCCCGACTTATATGGACAATTTTTGCATCGGGTGCTGATATGACCGTCGCATCGACGGTAAAAATGCTGTCGTCGGCTGCGTTTTCATCCACGAGGCGAAACTGATCCACGAAACGGGACTGGCAGGGATGGCGGAACAAAGCACCGGCACGGCACGAGACGAGGTCTACACCAGGCAGGGCTTCGGCCAGTCGTCCGGCGTGGGCGAGCGCCCGGCGGTCGTCGTCGTCGATTTCACCAACAGCTTCGTCGATCCCGCGCAGTTCGGCGGCGGCAACATCGGCCCGGCGGTGGCTGCCACCGCCAGACTGCTGGCCGCCGCGCGCAAGGCCGGCTGGCCCGTCGCCTACACGCGCGTCGTCTTCGCCGATGACGGCACCGACGGCGGCCCCTTCGCCCGCAAGGTGCCGGCGCTGCTGACCCAGACCGAGAACAACCCCGCGACACGGATCGTCGATGATCTAAAGCCCCAGAGCGGCGACCTCGTGCTGCGCAAGACCGCCGCCTCCGCCTTCTTCGGCACGGGCCTCGCCACCTGGCTCACGATCAAGCATGTCGACACCGTCATCGTCACCGGCGCCACCACCTCGGGCTGCGTGCGCGCCACGACAATCGACTCCGTCAGCCACGGCTTCAACACCGTCGTCGCCGTCGATTGCGTTGGCGACCGCGCCATCGCGCCGCACGATAGCAACCTCTTCGACATGGGCATGAAATACGCGGACCTCATGCAAAGCACCGAACTGATCGAGATCGCCCTGCGCATGGCCGGCTGAGGAAACACCCGACCCACGCCGCCGCGAGGCGACCATCACGTGGGCATCAGCACCACGCGCCCGATCACCTTTCCCGCTCGCAGTTCATCCAGCGCCGCATTGACCTCCGCCAGCGGACGCGTGCTGATCGGAAATGGCGGCAGGCCTTTGTCCTGAACGAGGTCCAGCAACTCCTTCATTTCGGTGAGGCTGCCCACATAGGAACCCTGCAACGTCATCGCACGCATGGGAAAATGAGGCGTCGGTATGGTGACGTCGCCGCCGAAAAGCCCGACGATGACAAGCTTCCCCCCCTTGATGAGGGAGCGAACGCCGATCTCCACGGTGCCGGACGAACCAACGAAATCGATCACGGCCCATGCGCCCCTGCCGGTGTGCGCGATGATCTGCTGCACCACGTCGGGTGCCGCGCCATCGATCACGGCTGCCGCGCCGGCCTGCGTGGCGGCATCGCGCTTGCTCGCATCGATGTCGACGACAATGGCGCTCTTGCCACCCATCGCCTGATGCAGCGCAAGACACATCAGACCAACCCCGCCGGCACCAATGATGACGACCGGCTGCTCCTTGATGACATCACTGACCTTCTTCAGCGCGCTGAACGCGGTAAGGCCCGAGCAGGCGAGCGGCGCCGCCCTCTGCGCGGGAAGCTCACCGATATCGAAGAGATGGCGCGGATGCGGCACCAGCATGTAATCGGCATAGCCGCCGCTGGTGTAGATGCCCAAGCTCGCGGGTGTGGCACACAGATTTTCGTCACCGCGCCTGCACACCATGCAGTCGCCGCACCCGATCCAGGGATAGGCGAGGCGCCGCGCGCCGACGCTCACCCCCCTGACGTCAGGACCGACCGCGACGACCTCGCCCACATTCTCGTGGCCCATGGTGAGCGGCAGCTTGACCCCACGCTCCGACAATCGCAGCTGCTTGCCGCCGCCCAATTCGTAATAGCCGTCCCAGATATGCAGATCCGAATGACAGACGCCCGCGGCAACGATCTTCAGAAGAACCTGGGTACCGGATGGCCGCGGCGTCGGCCGCTCCATTTTTCGCAGCGGCACGCCGCATTCGCACACATCGTAGCTTTGCATGGTATTGCCCGTTTCCTTTCGCCCCACCTGGGCGAACCCCATTGTCGTCGATGCGCCAAGCCTCCAACTTTTCCCGCGCGTCGGCAAGCGTCGTGAACCAGCAAGCGGTCTCAGCCGGTCAGCGAAACCTTCACACCCTAAAGGCCAAGAAACGCGGCGCGCACGTCCTCTCGTTCCAACAGACCGGCACCGCTTCCCTCGATCGCGACCGAACCGTTTTCGATCACATAGGCGAAGTC
>DAHWBL010000334.1 GCA_027323595.1 Acetobacteraceae bacterium
GAATAGATAAGCCAGCCCGCATCAACGATGCGGGCCTTTTTCGATCGCCTGTCAGAAGGCATCCCGCTCCAGGAACAACGCCCGGCGCCATCGCGCTTGCGGCTATCCGCTGCGACTGTGACAGGGTCGGCAGACCGTGACATGGCGGGCGCAGGCGGTGAAAAATCTTCGCCGCGTGCGCGATCCGTTCGAGGGGTGATGGCGCGCGGCGGCGCTACGCCTGGCCGTCCCACAGCACGTCGCTGATCCTGGGCGCGCCCGAGGCGATCATCGCCAGCCGGTCCAGGCCCAGCGCCACGCCACCGCATGGCGGCAAGCCGTGCCCGATCGCCGCCAGCAGCGCCTCGTCCATCGGCCAGGACTGACCGCCCAGGCGCGCGCGGCGGGCGCGGTCGGCCTCGAAGCGGGCGCGCTGCTCATCGGCGTCGGTGAGTTCGATGTAGGCGTTGGCGAGTTCCAGCCCGCAGACGAACAGCTCGAAACGCTCGGCCACGCGCGGGTCGGCGGGGTCGCGGCGGGCGAGTGCGGCCTGGGCGGCGGGGAAGTGGGTGAGGAAGGTTGGCGCCGCGCGGCCCAGGGTGGGTTCGATGTGGGTCAGCAGCAGGCGGAAGAACAGGTCTTCCCACTCCTCGCCGTCGCGCAGCCTGGTGCCCGCGGCGGCGGCGAGTGCTGCGGCATCGCCGGCGGAGGCGAGCAGATCGGCGTGACAGTGCCGGGCGAAGGCCTCGGCGAGGGTGATGCGCTCGGGCCGGGCGATCTGGTGGGTGATGCCCTGACAGCAGACCGTGGGCGGCAGGGTGGCGCGCAGCAGGTCGGCGCATTCCTCGATCAGGTCATCCATGGTGGCGCCGGGGCGGTACCATTCCAGCATGGTGAATTCGGCGGCGTGGCGCGGCCCGGCCTCATTGTTGCGCCACACCCGGGCGAGCTGAAAGATCGGCCCCGCGCCGCCGGCCAGCAGCTTTTTCATCGCGAATTCCGGGCTGGTGTGCAGGAACAGCGCCTGGCGGGTGCCATCGGCAAACACCCGCTCGGTGGCGAAGGCGGACAGATGCACCTCCTCGCCCGGCGTGGGCACGGCGTAGGCGGTTTCGACCTCGCTGTAGCCGCGCGCGGTGAAAAAGGCGCGGACCGCCTGGGTGAGCAGCGCGCGCCGGCGCAGGAACGGCAGGCGCGCGGCCAGGCGGTCCGGGTGCCAGGGCGGAGAGGGTGTGGCGTCGGTCATAGGTGGGGCGATTTGCTGCTTGTGTCTGGCGGCGGCTGATTTGCCGCGAGGGGTGCGGCGCGGTAAGCGGGCCGACCATGCCCGATGGAATTGTTCCGGACCAGACCACCCTGCGCGATGCCGAGGCCCTGCTGCGCGCCGGGTTGATCGACGACGCCGAGGCCATCGCGGCGGTGGGCGAGGTGTATGCCATCGCCATTCCGCCGGCGCTGCGGGCGCTTATCGATGATCCGGATGGGCCGATCGGGCGACAGTTCATCCCGCATGTCGATGAGCTGACCACCGCCGCGCATGAACGCCCCGACCCGATCGGCGATGAGGCATTGTCGCCGGTGAAGGGCATCGTGCATCGCTATCCCGATCGGGCACTGCTCAAGCCGCTGCTGGCCTGCCCGGTCTATTGCCGCTTTTGTTTTCGCCGCGAGCAGGTGGGCCCCGATGGCGGGCTGCTGACCGCCGGGGAATTGCGCGCCGCGGTGGATTGGCTGGCGGCGCGGCCGGCGATCCGCGAGGTGATTTTGACCGGCGGTGAGCCGTTGCTGCTGTCGGCGCGCCGGATCGCGGAATTGCTCGGCATGCTGGGCGAAATTCCGCATCTGGAGCTGATCCGGCTGCACAGCCGCATGCCGGTGGCCGACCCCGCGCGGGTGGACGCGGGCATGGTCGCCGCGCTTGCCGCGAGCCCCCGGCCGCTGTGGCTGGTGGTGCATGTGAACCACGCCGATGAGATCACCGCGCAGGCCGGCGCGGCGCTGCACCGGCTGCGCCGCGCCGGCATCGGGCTGCTGTCGCAGAGCGTGCTGCTGCGCGGGGTGAATGACAGGGTCGAGGCGCTCGATGATCTGTTCCGCGCGCTGCTGCGCGCCGGGGTGAAGCCATATTATCTGCACCAGCTCGACGCCGCCCCCGGCACCGCGCGGTTTCATGTGCCGATCGCGGAAGGCCGCGCCCTGCTGCGGGCCTTGCGCGGGCGGATCAGCGGCATGGCGCTGCCGACCTACGTGCTCGATATTCCCGGCGGCGCGGGCAAGGTGCCGCTCGGGCCGGACAATCTGGATGGCGACGGTGGCGTGATCGACCCCTGGGGCGGGCGCCACGCGCTGGCCGGCCCCGACCTGGACAGCGCCGGTCTGGCCAGCGCCGATGCGGGTCGGCTTGCCGCGCGGGACGCGCCGGGCTAGAGAGCCGCTCCGTTCTTTCCGAGAGTCCCAGATATGAAACAGCAGGCGAACCTGATCCGTGCCGGCCAGGTCATCGAGCATGACGGCCGACGCTGGACCGTGCTGAAGCAGCAGATCATCACCCCCGGCAAGGGGGGCGCGTTCATCCAGGTGGAGATGCGCGATCTCAAGACCGGCAACAAGACCAACGAGCGCTGGCGCACCGCCGACACGGTCGAGCGGCTGCAGACCGACGAGAAGGAATTCACCTATTCCTACACCGACGGCGACAATCTGGTGCTGATGGATGGCGAGACGTTCGAGCAATCGATGATCCCGGCCGAATTGCTGGGCGAGGCGCTGCCGTTCCTGCAGGACAACATGAAGCTGGTGGTCGATCTGGTCGAAGGCGACCCGGTGGGGGTGCATCTGCCCTCGACCGTGGTGCTGGAGATCGTCGAGGCCGATCCGGTGACCAAGGGGCAGACCGCGACATCGTCGTACAAGCCGGCGAAATTGTCGAACGGGGTGAAGACCATGGTGCCGCCCTTCATCGAGACCGGTGAGCGCATCGTGGTGCGCACCGAGGACGCCACCTATGTCGAGCGGGCCAAGGGCTGAGCCGGTTAGCAATTTCATGCAAGGATCGACGCGATGACGGTGCGGCAGTCGCCCCATGTGTCGGTGATGGCCGCCGCGGCGCAGAAGGCCGCGCGGCGGCTGCTGCGCGACTTCACCGAGGTCGAGCAGTTGCAGGTGAGCATGAAGGGGCCTGGCGATTTCGTCAGCCAGGCCGATCTGCGCGCCGAGCAGACCCTGCGCGAGGAACTCTCCCGCGCGCGGCCCGGCTACGCTTTCCTGATGGAGGAGAGCGGGGCGTCGGGCGGCGACAACTGGTCGTGGCGCTGGATCGTCGATCCGCTGGACGGCACCACCAATTTCCTGCACGGCATCCCGCACTGGGCGATCTCGATCGCGCTGGAAAAGCGGCTGGCCGATGGCACCGGCGAGCTGGTCGCCGGCATCGTCTACAACCCGGTCAATGACGAGATGTTCTGGGGCGAGAAGGGTGCCGGCAGCTTCGTGAACGGGCAGCGTCTGCGCGTGTCGGCCCGACGCGAGATGAAGGATGCGCTGCTGGCCACCGGCATCCCGTTCGCAGCGGTAGCGCCGCAGCGCCGGCTCGCCTTCGCCCGCACGCTCGGCACGCTGATGCCGCAGGTGGCCGGCATCCGTCGGTTCGGCTCGGCCGCCCTCGATCTGGCCTGGGTGGCGGCCGGGCGATATGACGGGTTCTGGGAACTGGGGCTGAACAGCTGGGATTATGCCGCCGGGCTGATCCTGGTGCGCGAGGCCGGCGGCTTTGTCACCAACCCCGATGGCGGGCTGGCGGTCGAGGGGGATCTGGTGGCCGGCAACACCCATCTGCATGGGCGGCTGCGCGAGATCGTCGCTGATGGGATCACCGCCGGACGCGGGTGAGGCGATCGGTCGCGTTGAGGTCGGGCGACGGCTCGGTTAAGGTCTTTGGCGGCTGGGGTTTTGTCGGTCATGCGCCATCCAATTTCCAGGTTGATCCTTCTCGCCGCGATGCTGGCCCCGACGGGGCTCGCGGCGCAGGTCAGCGTCAATCCCGGCGCACTCGACCAGTTGGCGCCGGCGCGCCCGGTACGCCCCGCGCGACCGGTGGTGAGCCCGACTGCCGCTCCCGCGCCACCGGCCGCCCCGGCTGTCGCGGCCGAGCCGCCGGTGGTTCCCGCCGCGCCGCCGAACCCGCCGTTGCTGCCGCCGCCGAACTATGCGGTGCCGATGCGCGACGACCCGCCTCCCCCGCCGCCGGTGGTGGTGGACAAGGCCATTGGCGTGGTGCACCCGATCGATCGCGGCATGCGTATCACTTTCGGCCCGGGCAGTGCTGATCTGAACCACGCGACCGAGGGCGCGCTACACGCCGTCGCGCAGGCGGCATTGTCGGCGACCAACCAGCCGGTCAATCTGCTGGCCTACGCCCCCGGCCCACCCGAGGACCCGTCCACGCCGCGCCGGCTGGCGCTGGCACGTGGGCTCGCCGCGCGGGCGGTGCTGATCAATCTTGGCGTCGCCTCGACCCGGATCTATGTGCGCACCAATGCGCCGAGCCTGGGGCCGGACGGGCCGGCCGACCGGCTGGACGCCATCCTCGGGCCGCTCAGCTCCCCGGAGGCTCCGCCGAAATGACCCAGCCCGCCCGCTACCTTTTCCGGATGCTGCTGTTCCTGGTGGCGGTGCTGGGGGTAGCGGCGATGCTGTCGCCGGTGCTGATCGGCGCGTTCGACAATAACCGGCCGCTGAACGGGCTGATCGGGCTGGTGCTGCTGCTGGGCATCGGCTGGAACCTGCGCCAGGTGATCAGCCTGCGCCGCGAGGTCGGCTGGCTCGAAGGCTTCCAGCAGGGGCGCGCGCACGCCGGCCCGCTGCCCACCCCGCGGCTGCTGGCACCGATGGCCAGCATGCTGGCCGCGCGCACCGGACGCACCCAGGACGGGGGCGAGCGTTTCACCCTGTCGGCCACCGTCGCGCGCTCGCTGCTGGACAGCCTGGCGAGCCGGCTGGACGAGAGCCGCGAATTGTCGCGCTACATGACCGGGCTGCTGATTTTCCTTGGCCTGCTCGGCACTTTCTGGGGATTGCTGCTGACGGTCTCCTCGATCGCCGATGTGATCGGCGGCATGTCGGTGGGGTCGGCCGATGTCGGCGCGATGTTCGAGCAGTTGAAATCCGGCCTCGCGCGGCCGCTGCACGGCATGGGCACGGCGTTTTCCTCGTCGATGTTCGGGCTATCTGGCGCGCTGGTGCTGGGGTTTCTCGATCTGACCGCCGGACAGGCGCAGAACCGGTTTTTCAACGAGCTGGAGGAATGGCTGGCAAGCCTCACCCGGCTCGCCTCGGGAGCGCTCGGCGAGGGCGAGGGGTCGATGCCGGCCTATGTGCAGGCGCTGCTGGAACAAACCGCCGAGAACATGGAAAATCTCCAGGCGATCCTGGGCCGTGGCGAGGAGCGCACGGCCCAGGCCAACCAGGCGATGATGGCGCTGACCGAGCGGCTGTCGCTGCTGGCCGAGACGATGCGCGCCAATCAACAATTGATGCTGCGCATCGCCGAAACCCAGACTCAGCTCACCCCGGCGCTGCAACGCATCGCCACCATCAGCGACGGCGGCGGGCAGACGCATCTGCGCAACATCGAAAATCTGTTGCAGCGACTGCTGACCGACAGCGAGCAGGGGCGCAGCCACAGCACCGCGGAATTGCGCAACGAAATTCGCGTGCTGACACGCACGCTCGCCGCGATCGCTGAACAGCCCAAGGCATGACCGCGATGCGCGGCATCGGCGATGAACGGGGCGACGTCTGATGGCCCTGCGCGGCGGGCGCCGACGCGGGCTGGACGGGGCGGACGCATGGCCTGGCTACGTCGACGCGCTTTCGACGCTGCTGATGGTCATCATCTTCGTGCTGCTGGTGTTCGTGCTCGGACAGGCATTCCTGTCGGTGGCGCTGAACGGTCGCGACAAGGCGCTGGACAAGTTGACGCACCAGGTCGCGGAGTTGTCCGACATGCTGGCGCTGGAACGCGGCCACGGCGCGGAGTTGCAGGCGTCGGTCGCGCAGCTCACCCGTGATCTGGCGGCAAGCGTGGCGGCGGCCGACACGCTCACCGCGCAGGTGTCATCGTTGCAGGCGCAGGCGGCGATTTCAGCCACCGAGCGCGCCGGGCTGATCAGCGCGCGCGACCAGCTCGCGGCACAATTGTCTGACGCGCAGGCGCGGCTCGATGCCGCCGCCGGCACCGAGGCCGGATTGAACGCGCGCCTCGCCGAGCTTTCCGCGCGTGCCGATGATGGCGCGCAGGCGAGCGCTCTAGCAGCGCAACTGGCCGAGGCACGCCGGCAGATCGAGGCGATGCGCGCGCAATCGGCCGAGCTGGACCGCACCGTGCAGGCGGATCGCGCCACGATCGAGGCGCGCCTGTCGGACCTCGCGAAACTTGCAGACCAGGTCAAGCAATTGACCGCGCTTCGCGACGAGCTGGAAGCCCAGGCGAAGGATGCGGCGGCGCGTGCGACAACCCAGGAGCAGGCCCGCGCGGCGGTGGCCGCGCAGCTTGCCGATGAGCAGAAATTCTCCGACAGCGCGCGCGCGCAGGTCGCGCTGCTCAACCGGCAGATCGAGGAGATGCGCGCGCAGATCGGGCAATTGTCGGCGGCACTCGATGCGTCCGACAAGGCGGCGGCGGCGAAGGATCTGCAGATCAGCAATCTCGGCGCGCGGCTGAACGCCGCGCTGGCCACCAAGGTCGAGGAATTGCAGCACTACCGCAGCGAGTTTTTTGGCAGGTTGCGCGATGTGCTGGCCGGCCGGCCGGGGATCCAGATCGTTGGCGACCGCTTCGTGTTTCAAAGCGAGGTGCTGTTCGCGGTCGGCAGCGCCGAACTGACGGCGGCCGGCGCTGAACAGATCAGGCAGTTGGCGACGACACTGAAGCAAATATCGACGAAAATCCCAAAGGACATCAACTGGCTGCTGCGGGTGGATGGCCACGCGGACCGCCAGAAGGTGCACGGCACCTGGGCATCCAACTGGGAATTGTCGGCGGCCCGCGCGATCACGGTGGTGAAATTGCTGATCGCCGAGGGTGTGCCGGCGGCGCATCTGGCCGCGACCGGATTTGGCGACAACCAGCCGCTCGACCCGGCCGAAAACCCGGCCGCCTACGCACGCAACCGGCGCATCGAACTACGGCTGACCGATCGGTGACGTTCAGGCGTTCTCGCCCAACGCCCGCCGCCGCAGATCATTCAGCCGGTCCACCCCGCCAGGCGTCCTGGGGTCGATCTCCATCAATTTTCGCCAGGCCGAATAAGCACCTTTCCAGTCATTGCGGGATTCGGCAAAACGGCTGAGCGCGTCGAGCGCATCGAACTGACGCGGATCGGCACCAAGGCTTGCGCCAATGTCTTCGACCGCACCGGCATAATCCCCCTCGGCGAAGCGCGCGCGGGCGCGCTCGGTGAACGCTTCGGCGAAATCGGGCTGTAGATCGATGGCCGCGGAGAAATCATCGATCGCATCGGGCGTGGCATCGTTCTGCATTTCGTGCAGGCCGCGGGTGAACAGCAGCGCCGTGGCCGGTGTCGCCTGCGACAGCCACCGCGCGCGAATTTGTTCCTCGATGCGCCCGGCGATGGCTTCATCAGGCGCCTGACGCAAGGCATCATAAAGTTGATCGAGCGGCGTGCGATCTGGTGCTGGTGCCTGCGCGCACAGCATCAGCAGCGGCAGGACCGCCGCGCGGCGCATCAGCGTGGCAGCGCCGCCGGCGCCGGCCCACCGGCCATCCAGTCGAGCAGCTCGACGGTGTGGATGGTGGGCACGCCATCACCGGCAAGCTGGGTGAGACAGCCGATATTGCCGGCAGCGATGATATCGGGGCTGCTGGCCTTGAGATTTTTCAATTTGCGCGCCCGCAGCCGGGTCGCGATCGCCGGCTGCATGATGTTGTAGGTGCCCGCCGATCCGCAGCACAGATGCGCCTCGCGCGGCTCGGCAACGCGAAAACCTGCCGCCCGCAGCAGCGCTCTCGGCGCGTCCAGAACCCGTTGGCCATGTTGCAGGCTGCACGCCGCATGATAGGCGACGGCGAGGCCGGACGGTGCGCGGGTCGGGCTGTAGCCGATGCGATGCAGATATTCGGTGATGTCCTGCGCGAGGCCCGAGACCCGCGCGGCGGGGTCTGCAAGCGCGGGGTCGTCGCGAAACATGAAGCCGTAATCCTTGACCACGGTGCCACACCCGGAGGTGTTGATGATGATCGCATCCAGGCCATCGCCGGAAAGCTCCGCGTTCCAGGCAGCGATG
>DAHWBL010000343.1 GCA_027323595.1 Acetobacteraceae bacterium
GTCGGCGCCCGCCGGTTCGGTGTGCGCGGGCAAGGCGGGCTCGGGGCGGGTAGGCTCGGGGGGCGTGTCGGCCGTCGGCGCAGCGGCGGGCGCCGGCGTGTCGGCGATGGCGTCGGCGGTGCCGTCGGGGGCGCGCTCAGCCGGCGACATGGCGGCGGCGCGCGCGGGTCACGTCGGTCGGCCGGCGGGTTCGGGCAGGTCGCGCGGGGCGACGAAACGGTCCAGCCGGCCGCTGCCCTTGCCGACCGCCGACCACGGGCAGGCGAGCGCGAAGGCGGCCAGCGCACCGGTGGGGAACCCCTCGGTGAGCCGCACCAGATCGGTGTCCGGCCGGGCCATCGCCTCGCCGCCGGCCAGCGTCAGGGCCAGTTCGTGCAGGCCCGGATTATGGCCGATGATCATCACCCGCCGGGCGGCGTCATCGATGCCGTGGATGGTCTCCAGCAGTTGCGGCAGCGTGGCCAGATACAGCCCGTCGAGCGGGGTGACCCGGCAGGACGGGTCGAGCGGGCCGAGCGCCTGCAACGTCTGCAAGGTGCGCCGCGCCGACGACACCAGCACCAGGTCCGGCATCAGGCCGAGCGTTTGGACGAGCTCACGCATCGCCGCCGCGGCCAGGTGGCCACGCGCGTTGAGCGGGCGCGAATGGTCCGGCAGCTTGGGGTCGTCCCAGGCCGATTTGGCGTGCCGCAGAAGCAGAAGCTGACGCATCATGGCGCGCAAACTGCCACGTTTGTCGGCCGCTGTCGCGGGCTGGTTGCGGCCCCCAGTCGCGCTTGCAGCGTGGCTCTGCCCCGCGCGTTGATCATCGCCGCGGCGCCGTGACCCCGCGGGGGGATCATCACCGCGGCGCCAGCGGCGCGCTCTCGGCGGGCAGGAAATTCGCGGTGGTGAAGCGGGCCAGGTCGGCGCGCCCCTCGGTCAGGCCGGAATCCTGGAGCGCCTGGGCGATCAGCGCCAGCAGCTCGGGCCGGACCCTTCCGTCGCGCGACCACATCGGCAGCCACAGATCATATTCGCGCGCCAGGATGGCCGGGGTGATGCCGGTGTGCTGGGCGGCGATCGCGACGGTCTCGGCGCGGTGGTCGAGCAGCCAGGCGACGGCGGCCAGGTAGGCGGCCAGAAAGCGGCGCAGCCGGTCGGGATGAAAGCGGCTCAGCGCGGTGGCGGCGAACGCCGTGTTGGTCATGAAATCCGGCACGTAGTCGGTGACCGGGGCGAGCACGTGGCCGCGATGCTCGGATTCGAGCTGATAGCCCAGCGCCGGCTCGGTGATCACCGCGGCGACTTCATTGGTTTGCAGCGCCGCGGCGAGCACGCTGCGCGCGGTGCCGATGGCGACCGGTGTCACCCCGCCCGGCCCCCAGCCGCGCGCGACGCCGAGCTGGCGGGCGAGCCAGAACGTCAGCGTGCCGTTCGCCGACACCCCGATGCGCCGGCCGCGCAGGGCGTCGAGGCTGGCAAGGCGCGGATCGTTGCCCACGATCACCGCGAAATTGAGCGGCTTGTCGGTCAGCGCGGCGACCGCGAGCTCGGGCGTGCCCTTGACCAGGAACGCATAATCGGTGCCGCAGCCAAGGGCGATGTCGATGCTGTCGGACAGGATCGCCTGGTGCAGCCGCGCCGCGCCGGTGAATTCGCTGACCGTCACATCGAGCCCGGCGGCGGCGAACTGGCCGGCCTGCTGGCCGATGAACAGCGGCACGAAGGTCATGGAGGGCGAGGCGATGCCCACGCGCAGCGGTTCGGCGGCACCGCCCGGTCCGGCGGCCAGCATGCCGAGCACAATCAGACAAAGTGCCAGCAGCCGGCGGTCGGAGGCAAAATTGCGGCGCATCGCGCGGATCCTCGGGCGGGTCTTGGGGTCAGTGTGCGCCGGCGTGCCGGGTCAGTCGAGATCGATCCAGGACAGATGCCCGCCCTTGCCGGCGCCGGTGTCCAGAAACAGCGCGCGGCCGCCCTGCCGGCCATGCAGCAGCGGCGGGCGGCCATCACGCGCGCGCTGGTCATGGCCGCAATACAGCGTCATGCCGGCCGGGATGCGGTCCAGCCAGGCGAGGCTGCGCTCGGGAAATCCGTCGGTCTGGGTGCGTCCGGTGGGCTGGCCATAGAGCGCGCGCGAGACGATGCCGTCAGGCTTGACCAGCGGGATCGGCGGAGGTTGCAGCAGCATGGCGGTGTGAAACCCGGCATGCACGAACAGCCGCTCGCCCAGCCGCAGCCAGGCCGGGCGTTGCGGCAGGCTGGCGCGCGCGCGCTCGGCCAGCGCGCTCGGCAGCCGCTCCAGCGTGTCGCGCAGGCTCGCCCGGATGGTGCGGGCCTGGCCGGTCAGCGCTTGATACAGCTTCCAGTCATGGTTGCCGAGCAGGAACAGCCCGCGTCCGGACTCCGCCAGATCGAGCGCCATGGTCAGCGTCGCCACGCTGTCGGGGCCATGGTCCACGAGGTCGCCGAGCTGGATCACGAAGCGATCGGTGGCGAGTGCTGCGGCGAACCCGCGCGCGTCGCCGTGCACGTCGCCCACCACGCGCAAGGCCGTGCCCGGCGGCGGGATCATCCGTCCGCCCCGACCCCGGCGGCCTGGCCGATGGTCTTGAGCGCGGCGAGCGCGCGGGCGCGGCCGACATCCAGACCGATCAGCGGCGCGGGGTAGCTCGCACCCAGCCGCACCCCCGCGGCGTGCAGCTCCATCGGCGATGCCTGCCACGGCGCATGCAGCCACCGATCCGGCAGGCGCGCGAGTTCGGGCACGAAGCGGCGGACATAGGCGCCGTCGGCATCGAATTTCGCGCCCTGGAGCGCGGGGTTGAAGATGCGGAAATAGGGCGCGGCGTCGGCACCGCAGCCGGCCACCCATTGCCAGCTCGCGGCGTTGGCGGCGAGGTCGGCATCCACCAGCGTATCCCAGAACCAGGCCTGCCCATCGCGCCAGTCCAGCAGCAGATGCTTGACCAGGAACGAGGCGGTGATCATGCGCACCCGGTTGTGCATCCAGCCGGTCTGCCACAGCTCGCGCATGCCGGCATCCACCAGCGGGATGCCGGTGCGTCCGGCCTGCCAGGCGGCCAGCCCCGCGTCGTCGCGGCGCCAGGGCATCGCCGCGAAGGCCGGGCGCAGCGGCCGGTCCGGCAGGTGCGGATGGTGCCACAGCAGATGGATCGAGAATTCGCGCCACAGCAGCTCGTTCAAGAACTTGTCGCGCGCGCCAGCCGGCAGGTCCGCCGCCTGCGCGGCGTGCCAGACCTGCCGTGCCGACAGATGCCCCCATTGCAGGAACGCCGACAGCCGCGAGGTGGCGGCGACCCCCGGCAGGTCGCGCCCGGCGGCGTAGCCGGCGGCACTGGCGGCGAGGAAATCGGCGAGCCTGGCCTGGCCACCGGCCTCGCCGGGGGTCCAGGTGGCGCTGAGGCCACCGGCCCAGTCCGGCGCGGTGGGCAGCAGCCCCCATTGTTCCAGCCGGTCCGACGCGACGGTCGGTGCGGCGACCAGCCGGGCGGGCGCGGGCAGCGGCGGCACATCGACCAGCCCGGCGCGGACCGCGCGCATGAACGGCGAATAGACCCCGTATGGCCCGCCGGCGCCGGTGCGCACGCGCTCGGGGTCGGTGAGGGTGCGGGCGCGGTGCAGATGCAGCGGCGCGTGCGCGGCCACCGCCTGCTCCTGCCGGCGCGCCCAGGGCTCATAGGCGGCGGCGGCGTGGATGGTGGCACCGCCAAGCCCGGCGGCCAGCGTTGCCAGATGCGTCGCCGCGTCACCCCGGCGCAGCACCAGTTGCACGCCGAGCCGGGCGAGGTCGGCGGCGAGCGCGGCGAGCCCGTGATGCAGCC
>DAHWBL010000392.1 GCA_027323595.1 Acetobacteraceae bacterium
GGCTGGATGATCACCACGCAGGGGCTGGGCGGCGTGTTCGTGATGTTCGGCGCGGTGGCGGCACTGGGCGGAGCGGTCGCACTTTTGTTCGCAACCGAAACCAATGAACGGCTGTTGGAGGAGGTCTCCCCGGTTGTCGGATAGGCATGCTCCGCTTGCGCTGATCACTGATTACGCCTGGCCTGATCTGGATATCGAGCGCGCGATCCTGGCGGAAGCCGGGGTCGGGCTCGCGGCCGGGCCGGGGAAGCTGATCGGCGCCGATGCGGTCACCGAACTGGTGCGCCGGCATCACCCGAACGCGATCATGACCAACTGGGCGGTGGTCGACGCGGCCGCCATCGCCGCCGCGCCGCATCTGCGCGTGGTGACCAGGCTTGGCGTGGGGCTCGACAACATCGATGTCGCGGCCGTCGCCGCGCGTGGCGGCATGGTGACCAACGTGCCGGATTATTGCGTGGAGGAAGTGTCGGACCACGCGGTGGCGCTGCTGCTGGACTGGGCGCGCGGGGTGTCGGGTTTCGCGGCACAGGTGCGCGCCGGCCTGTGGGCACCACAGACCGCCAGGTTGCGACGGGTGGCTGATCTGACGGTTGCCTTGCTGGGGCTGGGAAGAATCGGTTCGCGCACCGCCGCCAAACTGGCCCCGTTCGGCTGCCGGCTGCTCGGAGTGAACCGGTCCGGGGCGATGCCGCCAGGCGTGGTGGCGATGGGCCTGGATGACGCGCTGGCGGCGGCGGATGTGGTGATCGTGCATCTGCCCGGCAGCGAGCAAACCCGCCATCTACTGAACGCCGCCACGTTCGGCCGGATGCGCCGCGGCGCGATGGTGATCAATGTCGGACGCGGTGCGGTGATCGACACCGCTGCCCTGATCGCCGCACTTGAAGATGGGCAAGTATCCTCTGCCGCACTGGATGTTCTGGAAACCGAGCCGGACCCGCCGGCGGCCTTGCGCGATGATCCGCGGGTGGTGATCACGCCGCACATCGCCTTCACGTCCGATGCCGCTCTGCGCGAATTGCGCGCCCGCGCGACGGCCGATGTGGTGCGGGTGCTGCACGGGCAGGCGCCGGTCTATCCCTGTCTGTGAGCGCGTTTCAGCCCACCGACAGGAAACTTTCCGCCATCAGTGGATTGCGCAGCAGCACCGCCGGCGTGTCGTGCATCAAAATCCGCCCGCTCTGCATGACGTAGATGCGATCAGCGACATCGCAGGTGAGTTTCGCGTTCTGTTCGACGAGCAGAATGGTGAGGCCCTCGGATTTGAGCCGACGAAAAATGCGCGCAAGCTCCCCGATGACGATCGGCGCGAGGCCGAGCGATGGTTCATCCAGCATCAGCATGGTCGGGCTGCTCATCAGCCCCATCGCGATGGCCAGCATCTGCTGCTGCCCGCCCGACAGCGTGCCGGCGCGCTGGTGGCGACGCTCGGCGAGGATGGGAAACAGCGTGCAGGCATGGTCGATATTGGCGGCCTGTTGCGCGCGGCTGCCCAGCGGGTAGCCGCCCATCGCGAGATTTTCCGCCACCGACATGCCGGCGAAGATGCCGCGCCCCTCGGGCACGCTGGCAAGTCCCGCGCGAAGCCGCGCGGCCGGGCCAAGCGGATCGATGCGCGCGCCGTTGAAATCCACGCTTCCCGCCGCCGGCCGCAGCAGCCCGTTCACGGCGCGCAGGAGTGAGGATTTTCCCGCGCCGTTCGGCCCGATCAATCCCACCACCTCGCCCGCGCCGACATGCAGATCGACCCCATCGACGGCGATGAAATTGCCGTAGCGCACAGCGATCCCGCGCACATCAAGCATCGGACACACCGAGATACTGCTCGATGACGCGGCGGTCGCGCAGCACCTCCTCGGGTGGCGCGTCGGCGATTTTCTCACCGCCGACCATGACGATGACGCGGTCCGCGAGCGCGCGGATGACATGCATGGTGTGCTCGATGATGAAGATGTCGCACCGCGCGCGCAGCTCGCGCAGCAGCACCATCATCGCCCGCACCTCGACCGGCGAAAGCCCGCCGACCGGCTCGTCCAGCATGATCAATTTCGGTTTTGCCAGCAGCCGCATGGCAAGTTCAAGACGGCGCTGCTCGAACAAGGTGAGCGCGCCGGCCAGGCGCTCCAGCAGGGGCGCGAGATCGAGCCAGGCGAGGATGTCGGCCACGTCGGCATCGTGCAGCAGCCGGTCGGCATCGCTATGGTGCGGCAGGCCGGCGAGGATGAGGTTGTCGGCGACCGGGCGCGTCGCGAACACCCGCACCGCCTGGTAGCCGCGGGTGAGGCCCGCGCGCATCGCCACATGCGGCGGCCGGCCCGAGATCACGGTTCCGTCGAAAATCACGCTGCCGGTGTCGAGCCGGATGTTGCCGGTGACGGCGTTGACGAAGCTGCTTTTGCCCGAGCCGTTCGGACCGATCATGCCCAGCGCCTCACCGCGATGTTGCGTCACCGTGAGGTCGCGCAGGGCATGCACGCCGCCATAGCGCCGGCTCAACCCGCGTGCTTCCAGCAGGGCGGTCATGGCAGGCGCGGCCGCATGCGATTTGAAATCCAGCCGTGGATTCCTCCAGGCATCGCAACCGTCACGGTGATGATGAGCAGGCCATATATGATGTCCTTGACCTGATAATAGCCAAGCAGAAACGACGGCAATGGTGCGAGGATCAGCGTGCCGATCAGCGGGCCGGCGATGCTGCCCTGGCCGCCGAATGCGACCATCAGCCAGATATTGAGGCTGGCCAGCAGATCAAAGCTGCGCGGCGAGATGAAGCCGACGAACACCGCCATCAGCGGGCCGCCGGCGGCGGCATAGAGCGAGCTGATGAAAAACGCGGCGAGTTTGCAAAAAACCACGTCCACGCCGAGCGTTTCGGCAAGCTCAGGGTCCTCGCGCACGGCCACCAGGCGCCGCCCGAAGCCCGAGCCCGCGAGCCGCCAGGAGATCACCACACCGGCCCAGCCGACCAGCGCGATCAACAGGTCAAGACCGGTCCCGCCAAGCGTGCCACCGGCCACGAAAGGCGAAGATGGCGGCGGTATCTGGCTAATCCCGGTGTCGCCATTGGTGAGCGAGGCAAACGCGGTGAAGGCGAGCGTCAGCACCGTCTGCACCACCAGCGATGACAGCACGAAATAAAATCCGCGCAGGCGCAGCGCCGGCAGGCCAAGCAGAACCCCGACGAATGCCGCAACCAGCGTTGCAACCGGCCAGGCGGCCCAGAACGACCAGCCCGCGCGCATCACCAGACCGACGCACAGGTAGGCGCTGATGCCGGTGATGCCCGCGAAGCTGAGCGGGGTGATGCCGGTATAGCCGCTGAGCAGATTCATGCCTGCGGCGAACAGCAACTGTAGAAACGCGCCGGTGACGATGTAGGCGGCGAACGGTGCCCCCGCGAGGGCCAGCGGCAGGCCGATGCACAGCGCGAGCGACCCGGCAAGCAGCGGCCAGGGGCGGCTCATCGGGTGAACAGCCCGTCCGGCTTCAACAGCAGAACGCCCAGCATGGCGCCCAGATAGGCGAAGCTCGCGATGGTGGGGGTGGCGAACGCGCTCACCACCGCCTGGGTGAAGCCGAACATCATGCCCACCACCACCGCGCCGAGCACCGAGCCGGGACCGCCGACGATCATGATGGCGAACACAGTGACCGCCATGTTCCAGGCCAGCGTGAGGTCAAAGCTGAGCGCCATGCCATAGAGCAGCCCGGCGGCGAAGATCATCAGCGTGCCGAGCAGGAACGAGGTGCGATAGACCGCGCGCACATCCACCCCGCGCAGCGCCGCCGCCTCGCGATTTTGGAACACCGCGCGCAGCGCCCGCCCGAAACGGTGGTAGCGCATCAGGCTGAACAGCGCGACCAGCAGCGTGATCGCGAGGCACAGCACCAGCAGGCGGTTGTTTTGCATCGGGAACGGCCCGATCCAGCTTATTCCGCCCAGCACCGGCGGCAGGCTGAACTGGTCGCTCCACTGGCCGAACGTGATATTCAAAAGCCCGGCGAAAACCTGTGTCAGGCCAAGCGTCACCATGAAATAGGCGATGTTGCGGTTGGGCACGTCATAGAAGCGGCGGATCAGCGTGGCTTCGAGAAAATAGCTGAACGGCACAGCAAGGATCAGCGCCAGCCCCGCCGCCGCGGGGGTGGACAGGCCAAAGCTGGTAACCAGCAGCCAGGCGATCAGCGGCGCGATCAGAAAGAACTGCCCGTTGGACGCATTGGGCAGCCAGATGCTTCCATAGACGATGGTGACGCCCGAGGCGGCGAGCGAAAAGATCGCGCCGAGCAGCAGCCCGGTGGTGAGAATGGAGACGCCGACCAGGATTGTTTCGCTGTCCAACCGAGATGGTTCCTATTTCACGATGTCATAGACAGGAATTTCCTCGGGGCTCCATTCGCGATAGCTGAGCTGCTTTGACTGGTAGTCATTCTGGCCCTGGCCGGTGAGACGCATGAAATAGCCATAGCCGGTGCGCGCGCCGTTCTGATCGAAGCGGATGATCTTGCCGGTGGTGCGCTCGGGCACGACGAGGGCGGAGATGGCGTCGCGCAGCTTCTGCCGATCGGTGGAGCCGGCGGCCTCGATCGCCGC
>DAHWBL010000394.1 GCA_027323595.1 Acetobacteraceae bacterium
GGCCTGCTGGGCACCCGCATCGCCGCCCCCGGCGTCACCGTGGTCGATGACGGCACCATCGCCGACCGCCGCGGCAGCCTGACCATCGACGATGAGGGCACACCGACCAGCCGCACCGTGCTGATCGAGGACGGCATCCTGGTCGGCTTCCTGCAGGACCGACAGAACGCCCGGCTGATGGGCATGGCACCCACCGGCAACGGCCGCCGCCAGTCCTACGCCCACACCCCGATGCCGCGCATGACCAACACCCTGATGGAAGCCGGCACGGTGCCGCCCGAGGAAATGATCCGCTCGGTCAAGCGCGGCCTGTATGCGGTCAATTTCGGCGGCGGCCAGGTCGACATCACGTCGGGCAAGTTCGTGTTCTCCGCCTCCGAAGCCTACATGATCGAGGACGGCAGGCTCGGCGCGCCGGTCAAGGGCGCGACGCTGATCGGCAACGGCCCGGATTCGCTGACCCGGGTTGCGATGATCGGCAACGACATGGCGCTGGACCCAGGCGTGGGCACCTGCGGCAAGAACGGCCAGGGCGTGCCGGTGGGTGTCGGTCAGCCGACGCTGAAACTGTCCGGCCTGACGGTTGGCGGCACCGCCACCTGACCCGATATCACTCAGGCTTTTGTCTGGGCAAGCAATCGATCTAAAAGTCCGTGCACCGGCCTTTTTGTTCCCAGTCACCATAGCGCGTCGGTTCTGGCCCCTTGGGGCCACCGATCTCCTTCGGCATGGCCGGCGTCGATGGCTTTGGCAGCGGGCTTTGCGGCAGCGCGTCGGGCTGGGGCGGGGGCTTGATGGCGTCGGTCATGGGGCGGCTCCAGCCTGTTTGAGGCGCTCGACGGCAATGTCGTGCCAGTCGGCATTTTGCGGCCCCTCGGCAAGCGCGCGGCGAAACAGCGCAACGGCCTCGGCGGTCACCCGGCCATTGGCGCGGGTCAGCGCCTCGGCCTCCTCGGCGGCCGTGGTGGCATCGAATTTCACCGCCAACGCCGCCGCCCATGCCTGCGCCGCCTGGGCGAAGTTGCCGCGCGACGCCTCGATATTGCCGAGCAGCATGAAGCCTTCGCGGGCCGGCTCGGAATGCGCGTCCAGACTGGCGAGACGGGCACGCAGCTCACCCACCAGCCGGTCGGTCTCCGACGCCTCGATCTGGGCGCGCTCGGCGAACGGAACCGATGGCAGCTCGGGCTGGCCGTTGATCAGATACAGCGCGGCCGAACCCACCGGCACCAGGACCAGCGCGACAATCAGCACCGCGCGCCCACCCTGCCGCGTCGGCGTGTCGACCTCGGCGGCGGCGGCGAGCATCCGGCGCTGAACCTCAAGGCGGGCCTGGCGGTGCTCCGCCTGGTCCAGCCGGCCGAGCGCGAGGTCGCGATCCAGTTCATCAAGTTGCGCGCGGTGCAATTGCAGCGCGCCGTCGCGCCAGCCCCGCGCGCCACGGCGCACCCACATCACCACCCCCAGCGGCACGCAGGCGGCAAGGGTCAGCAGTGCCAGCACGGCCACCGTGAGATACTCAGGCGACAATTGCATCTAGACGTCCTCGCGCATCAGCCGGTCGAGTTCCTGCTGTTCGTGGGCCGACAGCGGCGGCGGCGGTGCCGCGCCGCGACGGCGCAGCACCAGTGCGCCGGCCAGCAGCAAGGCGAGCACAGGGCTCGCCCAAAGCAACGCCGTGCTGGCATCGAAATGCGGGCGCAGCCGGACGAATTCGCCATAGCGACTGGTCATCCAGGCGATCACCTGCGCGTCCGAATCGCCGGCGGCGATGCGCTGGCGGACGATGCCGCGCAGGTCGCGCGCGAGATCAGCGCCGGAATCCTCGATCGATTCGTTCTGACACACCAGGCACCGCAACTGGCTGCCCAGTGCCTCCGCGCGCTGTTCCTGCGCGGGGTCCGGCAAGGCTTCGCGCGGGTCGCTGATGGCCAACGCCGGGCCCGCGGCGAGCAGCAGCAGAACGAGCAGAAGCCGGCTCATGCGAATTGTTGCAGCAACGGCCGCAGCGTGTCGGCGGTGATCGCCGGCGTGATCGGCCCGGCCCAGCGCCAGCGCACGATCCCGGTGCGATCGATCAAATAGGATTCCGGAACGCCATAGACACCGAAATCGATCGCCGTGCGTCCGGTCCGGTCCGCCGCGAGCCGCGCGAAGGGATTTCCATGTTCCTGCAAAAATCCCGCCGCGGCTTCGGGCTTGTCCTTGTAGGCGATGCCCCACAGCGCGACGCCGGACGTCGCAAGCTGCATCAGCTCGTCATGCTCCAGCGCGCAGGGCACGCACCAGGACGCAAAGAAATTGATCAGCACCGGGCTTCCGGCAGCCCACACCTCGTCACTGGAAAAACCAAACTGCGCCGGCGCCTGGCCAGGCAGGACAAAGCTCGGCATGGGCTTGCCGATCAACGGCGACGGCAGGGAATGCGGGTCGAACGTGCCGCGCCGCATCCGCTCGAGCGCGGCATAGAAGCCAACCCCGGCGGCGCCGGCGACGGCAAGCGGCGCGAGCAGCAACAGGTTGCGTCGGTTCATTGCGCGGCCGCCGCGCCGGCCGGTGCCTTGCGTGCCGCCGGCGCCCCCAGGCGAAGCCGGCGATCCGACAGCGACAAGGCGCCACCGCCGGCCATGATCAGTGCGCCAAGCCAGATCCAGGGCGCGAGCGGATTGTAGTGCAACCGCAGCACCGCGGCACCGTCTCGCTCCTCGCCAAGGACGGCATAGAGGTCACGAAACCCATTGGTGCGAATGGCGACATCGCTCACGGTCTGGTTCTGCAACGGAAAGAAATGCCGCTCCGGCGCCAGGATCGCGATCGGCAGGTGGTCGCGCGACAGCGAGATGGTGGCGACCCGGGACTGGTAGTTCGGACCCGGCGCATCGGTCAGCGAGATCAGCGTCCAGTCATAACCCGCAAGGTGCGTGCTCTGCCCAGGCTGTAACGCGACCACCGCGTTGGAGGCGAGCGACATGCCCGCGATCCCGGCGATGGTGACGCCAAGTCCGGCATGGGCAAGCGCGGTGCCGAAAGCCGCGCGGCGCAGGCCAGCCACCCGGTCCAGAAATTCAGCGAACGGCACCCGCAACAGCCGGGTGCGCTCGATCAGCTCGGCGAGGGCGCCGATGATCAGCCAGGCACTGCCGGCAAAGGCGAGCGCGGGCAACGCCCCCCAGCCCCAGGCGGCAAACAGCCCGACGCACAGCGCGACCAGGGCGGCATACCACAGCCGCATCAGCGCGGCCCCGAGGTTGGCACGCTTCCACGACAGCACCGGCCCGATCGACATTGCCGCCACGAGCGGGATCACCAGCGGCAACACCGTTGCATTGAAGAACGGCGCGCCGACCGACAGCTTCGCACCCAGCACCAGTTCCGCGAACAGCGGATACATGGTGCCGGTGACCACCACCGCGCAGATGCTGCACAGCAGGATGTTGTTCAGCACCAGCGCGCCTTCACGCGAAATCGGCGCGAACACCCCGCCAGACGCCAGATGGCGCGCGCGCAGCGCGAACAGCACCAGGCTCGACCCGATCACCAGCGCCAGCAGCCCCAGAATGAACACCCCGCGCGCCGGATCATTGGCGAAGGAATGCACCGAATTGAGAATGCCGGAGCGAACCATGAAAGTGCCCGACAGCGAGAACGCAAAGGTGCCGATCGCGAGCAACACCGTCCACACCTTCAGCGCCTCACGCTTTTCCACCACGATCGCCGAATGCACCAGCGCGGTGCCGGTGAGCCATGGCATGAGCGAAGCATTCTCCACTGGATCCCAGAACCAGTAGCCGCCCCAGCCAACTTCGTAATAAGCCCACCATGAGCCGAGCGCGATGCCGCAGGTGAGAAAGCACCAGGCGGTGAGCGCCCACGGGCGCACCCAGCGGCCCCAGGCGGCGTCGATGCGGCCCTCGATCAGGGCGGCGACCGCAAAGGCGAACGGCACCGCGAAACCGACATAGCCGCTGTAAAGAATCGGCGGATGGAAGGCGAGGCCAGGGTCCTGCAGCAGCGGATTCATCCCCTGCCCATCGACCGGCGGCGGCCACACCCGCAGAAAAGGGTTGCTCTCCAGCAGCGCGAACAACAAAAACCCACAGGACGTGAACCCGAGCACGCCGATCACCCGCGCGCGCAGGGCCGTCGGCAGATTGCCACCGAAAGCACCGACCGCCGCGCCGCACACCGCCAGGATCAGCGCCCACAGCAGGATCGATCCCTCATGGTTTCCCCATGTGCCGGTGATCCGATACAGCAGCGGCTTGAGGCTGTGGCTGTTCTCGGCGACGTTGGCCACCGAGAAATCCGACACCACGCTCGCCCACACCAGCGCGCCGGCGGCACCGGCGAGCGCGATCAACTGGCCGAACGCGAGCGCTGGGGCCGCGCGCATCAGCAACACGTCCCGACGCTGCGCGCCATAGAGCGGCACCACCGCCTGGATGACGGCCAGCACACAGCCCAGCGCCAGCGCGAAATGCCCAAGTTCACCGATCATGCCGGCTAGCCCCCGGTGCCCGGCGTGGGGCCGCCCTCGGGGTTCCAATGGCCACTGCGCTTGAGCGAATCCACCACTTCCTTGGGCATGTAGTTCTCATCGTGCTTGGCCAGCACCTCGCTGGCCTGAAAACCGCCACCCGCGGTGAGGTGGCCGAGCGCCACGATCCCCTGCCCCTCGCGGAACAGGTCCGGCAATATCCCGTCATAGGAAACAGTGACGCTGGATTTGCCGTCGGTGACGCGAAAGCTCGCGAACGGATGGCCCGCCTCGGTGCCCCGCCGCACGCTGCCGGTTTCCACCAGCCCGCCAAGGCGGAAGCTGCGTCCGCTGGTCGGCGCCTTGGCGGCGATGTCGGACGGCGAGACGAAAAACACCAGATTGTCACTGAAGGCGTTCAGCGCCAGCGCGGCCGCGCTGCCCACACCGAGCGCGCAGACGAACACCACCACCAGGCGACGACGCTTGCGGGTCATGCGCGGTGCTGCCGCGGATCGATCGCCGCCAGCCGCGCCCGCGCGCGGGCCAGCCGACGCGCCGCCGCGATCGCCAAAAACGCCGGCACCAGCAACGAGACCGCGTAGGATGCGATGATGAAGCCCCAATGCGATGCGTGCTCGCTCATGCTCCCTCCGCCCGCGCCGACAGCAGCCCGGCGATGCGCCGCTCCATCACCGCCGCACGCAGCCGCGCGGTGACCAGCGCGGCGAACGCCAGGCTCCAGCCCAGCGCCGACACCAGCAGCGGCCACAGCATCGAGGCCGCGATCGAGCTGCCGGACAAAGTGATGGAGGCCGGCTGGTGCAGCGTGTTCCACCAATCGACACTGAATTTGATGATCGGCAGATTGACCACGCCGACCAGCGCCAGGATCGCGCCGGCCCGATAGCCCCGCTCGGGGTCGTCAAACGCGCGCACCAGCGCGGCGTGACCGAGATACAGAAAGAACCGCACCAGCACCGAGGTCAGCCGCGCGTCCCACACCCACCACGCCCCCCACATCGGCCGCCCCCAAAGGCTGCCGGTGATCAGGCACAAGGCGGTGAAGGCCGCACCCACCGGACCGATCTCGACCGCGGCGAGGTCCGCGAGCGGATGGCGCCAGACCAGCGAAAAAAGCGAGGCAAGCGCCAGCCCGCCGTAGCCCGCCGAGGCGAGCCAGGCGAACGGCACATGCACATACATGATCCGCACGGTCTCGCCCTGCTGCCAGTCGGCCGGTGCCAGCACCAGGCCGCCATACAGGCCGACGGCGATCAGGATCAGCCCGCCCCAGGTCAGAAACGGCTGCACCCGCGCGGCAATGCGCAAAAAGCGCCCCGGATTGGCAAAACGATGCAGACCGCGGCCCCTGGCAGGCGCGGGAATGGTTCGACTGGCGTCCACGGCTCTCACTCTAGACGGTGTCAGGCACGGTTAGAAGGGCACAGCCAAAACGAGGCGCAGTGCTGCACTGCGTCAATATGGTTGACTTTTCGCCCCATCGCGACGATCTAGATCAAGTCCGACGCGTTGCGGCGGATATGTACGCCTGTCAGCGTGTGGAGCGGTCCTTCCGCTTCTCGGTCGGCGTGTTTCCATCCTCCCCCGTTGATCGCCCCGTACACGCAGGGCATTCGACCCTGCCGTCGAGCTGACGCGTCCTTAGGCGCGTGCCGGCGGTGTGAAGGCATATCTACCACCATGTTGCTCGAAAATACCCCTCATATCGACGATACACCCGCATCGCCCACGGCGCCGGGTTCGACGCCGATCACCGCGCCCGTGAGCTTCGCCTACCTCGGCCTCGCCGCGCCGCTGCTGCACTCGATGGTCATGGCCGGCTATACCACGCCGACGCCGATCCAGGCGCAGGCGATCCCCACCCTGCTCACCGGCCGTGACCTGCTCGGCATCGCGCAGACCGGCACCGGCAAGACCGCGGCATTCGCGCTGCCGATCCTGCACCGCATGGCCGCCCGCCGGGTGCGCCCGGTGCGCAACACCACGCGCTGCCTGGTGCTGAGCCCAACCCGCGAACTCGCCGGCCAGATCGCCGAGAACTTCAAGGCCTATGGCGCCGGCATGGGCTTCATCGTCACCACGGTCTTCGGCGGTGTCGGCTATGCCGGTCAGATCCGCGCGCTGAGCGGCGGCGTCGATGTGCTGGTCGCTACCCCCGGGCGGCTGATCGACCATATCAAGGCCGGACATCTGAAGCTCGGGCTGACCGAGTTCCTGGTGCTCGATGAAGTCGACCAGATGCTCGATCTCGGCTTCCTCCAGCCGATCCGCAGCATCGCGCGCGACCTGCCGGCCGAACGCCAGAATCTTTTCTTCTCCGCCACCATGCCCACCGAGATCGGCAAGCTCGCCTCGGAACTGTTGCGCGATCCGGTGCGGGTCTCGGTGGCTCCGGTGGCCACCACCGCCGCCAAGGTGACACAGCACGCGATCGTCACCGAGGCTTCCAACAAGCGCCGGATGTTGCTCGAACTGTTCGCCAACCCGGCGATCGCGCGGGCGATCGTTTTCACCCGCACCAAGCGCGGCGCCGACAAGGTGGCCGAGATGCTGGACGGCGCGGGGGTTCGCACCGAGGCGATCCATGGCAACAAAAGCCAGGGGCAGCGCGAGCGCGCATTGCGCGCCTTTCGTGACGGCGGCGCCCGCGCGCTCGTCGCCACCGACATCGCCGCCCGCGGCATCGACGTGGACGGCGTCACCCACGTGATCAACTACGAAATGCCCGACGAGCCCGAGCGCTACGTCCATCGCATCGGCCGCACCGCGCGCGCCGGCGCGGAGGGCATCGCGATCGCGCTGGTTTCGCCCGACGAACTCGGCGCCCTGCGCCAGATCGAAAAGCTGACCCGGCAGAGCATCACGTTGCAGGATCGCCGCGACCATGATTCCGTGCCGCTTGAGCAATTGCTGCCGGTTCCGGGTGACGGGCGCGCCAAGCGCGGCGGGCCGCGCCCCAGCGGCGTGCATCGCGCCGATCCGCGGGTGACGGTGAAGCCGCATGGCGGTCGTGGGGCGGCGAAATTCGCCGGCAAGCCACGCGGACAATCCCGCCACTGAGCATCATGCAACGCTCCGGCGGCGGGCCGATCAGCCGCCGCCGGGGCTCTTGCGCAACATCAGCACAGCCTGTTCGCCGAACAGATTGGCCAACCCGAGCGAACGCCGCCACGGGCTGCGCCGGCCGGCCTCGTCGAGCGCGAACCACGCTTCGACCTCATAGGATTCCTCCTCGCACAACGCGAAAAAATCCCGGATCGTGCACGGATGGATGTTGGGGGTCTCATACCACGGCCGCGGCCAGGCCGGGGTGTTGGGCATCCGCCCGGTGCGCAGCAACTGCCAGCGCATGAACCAGTGACCGAAATTAGGGAAGCTGACCACCGCGCGGGCGGAAATACGCAGCATCTGGCGCAGCACCTCGCGCGGCCGCTCGACCGCCTGCAAGGTACGCGACAACACCGCGTAATCGAAGGCGCCATCGGGATAATGTTCAAGATCGTTGTCGGCGTCGCCCTGCATCACCGGCATTCCATGCGCCACCGCGCGGGTGACCAGCGCCATGTCGATCTCGATCCCGCGCGCATCGCATTTGCGTGTGCGAAACAGCAGGTCCAGCAATTCGCCGTCACCACAGCCGATATCCAGCACGCGGCTGCCCGGCGCGATCATCTCGGCGATCATGCGCTGATCGACGCGTAGATTTTTCGCCAGGAACCGCACCTCATCGTTCATCGCGGCCTCACCCGATCAGCCCGGCATGCTCGGCGCAGCCGGTCAGAAACCCGGCGACCGTGCGGTGCAAATCCGGCTCGTCGAGCAAAAATGCGTCGTGCCCCTTGTCGGTGGCGATTTCGACAAAGCTCACATTGGCGGCGACACGGTTGAGCGCACGCGCGACCTCGCGCGACTGCGCGGTCGGGAACAACCAGTCCGACGAAAACGAGACGATGCAGAACCGCGTGGCAGTGCCCGCGAAGGCCGCCGACAGATCCCCCTCATGCTCCACCGCGAGATCGAAATAATCCATCGCACGGGTGATCGCGAGGTAGGAATTGGCATCGAAACGACGCACGAAGCTGCTGCCCTGGTGGCGCAGATAGCTCTCCACCTCGAACATCTCGCCAAACAGCGCCGAGCCGAGCGGCGCGGCATCCAGCGGGGCATCGTGGTCGGGGCGCTGGCGGCGCCCGAACTTGCGGGTGAGCGCCTGCTCGGACAGATAAGTGATGTGCGCGGCCATGCGCGCCACCGCAAGCCCGCGCGCGGGCGTGCGGTCGGTCTCCCAATAGCGCCCACCCAGCCAATCCGGATCAGCGAAGATCGCCTGACGGCCGACCTCGTGAAAAGCAATGTTCTGCGCGGAGTGAAAGCTCGCGGCGGCGATCGGCACGGCAGCGAACACACATTGCGGATAGGTCGCCGCCCATTCGAGCGTCTGCATGCCGCCCATCGACCCGCCGATGACCGCGAACAGGCGTTCGATGCCCAGATGCTCGACCAGTTTCTTCTGCGCGCGCACCATGTCACGGATGGTGACCAGCGGAAAATCGGTGCCCCAGGGCTCGGCCGCCACACCTTCGGCGCCGGGACGATCATCGCGCGGGCTGGCCGGACCGGTGGAGCCCATGCAGCCGCCCAGCACGTTGGAACAGATGACGAAATAGCGATTGGTGTCGACCGGCCGACCCGGCCCGACCATCAACTCCCACCAGCCTGGCCGACCGGTCAGCTTGTGCCGCTCGGCAACATACTGGTCCCCCGTCAACGCATGGCACACCAGGATCGCGTTGCTGCGCGCGGGGTTCAACGTGCCGTAGGTGCGATAGGCGATGGTCAGGCTCGGCAGGGTGATGCCGCATTCGAGCGCGAGCCCGTCCGCGAACCGGACATGGCTGTGTTCAAGCTCGGCAAGGCCGGTGTCAGACGCTTCCACGATCACCGCGATATGGACCCGACCGCTGCCGCTGGCAACCGCCGCGACCGACGCGGGACGGCATGGCGCGCGCAGAGGTTTGCAGCGCGCGGAGCATCCGCTATGCAACCCAGCCCCGGAAGTTATGGACATGCCCCTGTCACAAACCAGCGCCGAGCCGCCCCAGGACCCCGACAACCCGCTCGCGCCCCTGCGCGCCGAGCTGGATAATATCGATGATTCGGTGTTGGCGCTGCTGCGCCGCCGGGCCGAGCTCGCCCAACAGATCGGACAGTTGAAGCAAGGGGTGGCGATCCGCGCCGGGCGCGAGGCCGCGATCCTGCGCCGGCTGCTCGCAACCCCGCACGCGCCGCTGCCCGATGCCGCGATCGTGCGGGCGTGGCGGGAAATATTCGCCGCCAGCACCGGCCAGCAGGGACCGTTCTCGATCAGCGTCTGCGAAACCGACCCGAGCGGGGCGATGGCCGCCTGCGCGCGCGAGCATTTCGGCGCCCTGACCCCTCTGCATCTTTATCACACCCCATCGCAGGCGATCGCCGCGGTGGCCCAGGCCGGCGCCTCGGTGGCGGTGCTGCCGCTTCCCGATGGCGCACCCGGCCCGATGGGCGCCTGGTGGATCTCCCTGCTGGGACGCGAGGCACCGCGCATGTTCGTGGTGGCGCGCCTGCCGTTCTGGGCACCCCGGCCGCTCGGCGCGCCGGCGCTGCCCGCGCTGGTGGTCGCCGCTGCGGAGCCGGACCCGTCCGGTGCGGATCGCACGCTGGTGGCGCTCGAGCTCAACGGCGCGCTCAGCCGCGCCCACCTCTCGGCGCGCTTCACCGAAGCCGGGCTGCCGCCCAGCGCGATGACCGTCCGCGACCATGGCGGCATCGGCTATGCGCTGCTGGAGCTGGACGGCTTCGTCGAGGAAACCGACCCACGGCTCGCCCTGCTGACCGGCCTGCCACGCCCGCCTACCGTGCTTGGCGCCTACGCGATCTCGCCCATGGGCGCACCAGACGACAAGGAAGCCAGCCGATGATGCCGCGCCCGCGCCCCGAGATTCTCGACATCGCGCCGTATGTTCCCGGCGAATCAAAGCTGGACGGCAACCGCACCATCAAGCTCTCCTCCAACGAGGGCGCGTTCGGCCCGCCACCGGGCGCGATGGCCGCCTATCACGCCGCAGCCGCCGATCTGCATCGCTATCCCGACGGCGGCACCGTCGCGCTGCGCGAGGCGATCGGCGCGCGCTTTGGTCTGGACCCGAAACGCATCGTCTGCGGCAATGGCTCGGACGACCTGCTGCAACAGCTCACGCTGAGCTATTGCGGGCATGGCGACGAGGTCATCATGTCCACACACGGCTTCGTCTATTACCAGATCGTCGGGCAATATGCCGGTGCGGTGGTGCGCAAGGCCCCTGAGCCGGACATGCGCACCGATGTCGATGCGATGCTGGCACAGCTCGCGCCCGCAACCCGCGTGGTGTTCGTCGCCAACCCCAACAACCCGACCGGCAGCATGTTGACCGGCCGCGAGCTCGCCCGCCTGCGCGCCGGCCTGCCCGAGGAGGTGCTGCTGGTGGTCGACGCCGCCTATGCCGAATATGTCGAAGATATTGAGTACGAAGCCGGCGCACGCCTGGTCGATGCCGCCGCCAACACAGTGATGACCCGCACCTTCAGCAAGATGTTCGGACTGGGCGGGATTCGCGTCGGCTGGTGCTATGCGCCCGAGGCGATCGTGGACGTGCTGAACCGTGTGCGTGGACCCTTCAATGTCTCGCTGCCGGCACAGGCCGCGGCCATCGCCGCCATCGCCGAGCCGGGCTGGGTCGAGGCCGGACGCGCGCACAACACGCGCTGGCGCGACTGGCTTGGCGGGCAGCTCACCGCGCTCGGCATCAAGGTGTGGCCAAGCGCCGGCAATTTCATCCTGGCCGACTTCGCCTCCGCCGAGGGCGCGCGCGCCGCGGATGCGCATCTGCGCGCACACGGCATCATCGTGCGCGGGGTGACCGGCTATGGTCTGCCGCAGGCGCTGCGCATCACCATCGGCACCGAAGAAGAATGCCGTGCCGTCGCCACCGCGATGGCCGAGTTCGCGATGCCGTCAGGATGAACACGAACCCGCCAGCCCCGCTGTTCGCCCGGGTCGCGCTGCTCGGCATCGGGCTGATCGGCAGCTCGCTGGCCCGCGCGATGCGCGCACGCCCAGGTCTTGCCGGCGAGATCGTCGCCAATGCCCGCACCGAGGCGACACTGGCGCGGGTGCGCGAACTCGGCATCGTCGACCGCACCGAGACCGATCCGGCCGCCGCGGTCGCGGGTGCCGACCTCGTGATCCTGTGCGCGCCGGTCGGCACCTATGAAAGCCTTGCCGCCGCCATCGCGCCACATCTGGCACCCGGGGCGATCGTGAGCGACGTGGGCTCCACCAAGCGCTCGGTGATCCGCGATGTCGGCCCGCATATTCCGGCCGGGGTTCATCTGGTCCCCGCCCACCCGCTGGCCGGCACCGAGCATTCCGGACCGGATGCCGGTTTCGCCGAGTTGTTCGACGGCCGCTGGGCAATTCTCACTCCCCCCGCCGGCACCGACGACCTGGCGGTCGCGCGGGTGCGCAGCTTCTGGGAAGGCTGCGGGGCCATGGTCGAGACGATGGACGCGGACCATCACGACCGCGTGCTCGCGATCGTGTCGCACCTGCCGCACCTGATCGCCTTCACCATCTGCGGCACCGCCGACGATCTCGCCGACGAAAGCCGTGGCCAGGTCCTGAAATTCGCGGCCTCGGGCTTTCGCGACTTCACCCGCATCGCGGCATCGGACCCGGTGATGTGGCGCGACATTTTTCTCAACAACAAGGACGCGCTGCTGGAAATGCTGGCGCGCTTCACCGAAGACGCGCAGGCAATGGCGCGCGCGGTGCGCTGGGGCGATGCCGGCTACATCGAGGACAAGGTCGAACGCGGGCGGGCGATCCGCCGATCATTGATCGAGTTGAACCAGGCCTGAACCGGGCACCGCGGACTGCCGCGTACCATCCCGTTATTGGTCGGGCTTTGAGGTATCTGGCCGGTCGCGTCCGCGTTTGATCGCCCCACGCCGGGTTTTATCGTCGGTGCGACGTTCGCGCGCGGCAAGCCCCGGGCGGGTTGGCCGGCGCTTTGGCGGTGGCGGCATCGCCGCCTGGCGGATCAAAGCCAGCAGGCGTTCCAGCGCGTCGCGACGATTCTGCTCGCGGGTGCGGTGTCGCTGCGCCTGGATGACGATCACACCGTCTTTTGTCGTTTGCCGGCCTGCCAGTTTCTGTAACCGCGTGGACACCGCGTTGCTCAGGCCAGGCGATGCGCGCGCGTCAAACCGCAGCTGCACCGCCGTCTCAACCTTGTTCACATTCTGCCCGCCGGCGCCGGACGCGCGCAGGAACTGCTCGATGATCTCGTCCTCATCGAGCGATATCTCAGCCGTGACGACGATGCGCCCACCCATCACACAACCAATGCGGCGAGCAGCGCATCAAGACGCATGCGGCCCTGCGGAAGCGCCCGCAGGACGGTTGGCGTACACTCAAGATAATCGGCTTCGATCGCATCGCGCAGGGTGTCCGCGTCGATCGATTCCGCCATGGTGCGCCCGGTCCGCGCCTCAAAGCCGGCGATGTCGATCCCTTCGGAAAGACGCAGCCCCATCAGCAATGCCTCACGCGCCCGCACCAACGCCGACAAGGGCGTTTGTTCAGTGGTGCCATGGCCATGGCGCTCGACCATCTCAAGCCAGATTTCGGGCGCGCGATGCCTGCGGGTGGCCAAAAGATCGTTGCCGACACTGATCCGGCCGTGCGCACCAGGCCCGATCCCCACGTAATTATCGTAGCGCCAATATGCCATGTTATGGCGGCTTTCACCGCCCGCCGCCGCGGAGTTCGAGACCTCGTAAGGCGCCAACCCGAACCGCGCGACCTCCTCGGTGGTGGCGTCATAGAGTTCGGCGGCGAGGTCAGCGTCAGGAATGACGAAGTCTCCCCGCCGCGCGCGCGTCTCGAAATATGTCCCCGGCTCGATGGTCAGTTGATACAAGGAGAGATGATCAGCGGCGAGCGTGAGTGCCTCGCCCAGCTCGGCGCGCCAGTCCGCCACCGTCTGTCCGGGACGGGCATAGATCATGTCGAAGGACGTGCGCGCGAACAGGTTGCGTGCCACGCGCAGCGCGGCGCGCGCCTGTGCGGCATCGTGCTGACGGCCAAGAAACTTCAACGCATCATCACGCAAACTTTGCACGCCAAGCGAGAGACGATTCACTCCCGCTGAACCAAACGCGGCCAACCGTCCCGATTCCACGCTGGTCGGATTGGCCTCCAGCGTGATTTCGCACCCATCCGCGAGCGCGAAAAGCCGGCC
>DAHWBL010000401.1 GCA_027323595.1 Acetobacteraceae bacterium
CCTCGTGATTGCCGCGGTCGGTCGCGCCGCAGCAATCCGACAGGATCAGGCATTCGAATCCGCGATCGTTGGCGTCGCGCATGGTGGTGTGCACGCAGACATCGGTGGTGATGCCGGTGAGTATGATGTTGCGGATGCCGCCTCTGTGCAGGATCCGTTCAAGGTCGGTGGCGTAGAAACTTCCCTTGCCTGGCTTGTCGATCACGATTTCGCCGGGCAGGGGCGCGAGTTCGTCGATGATTTCCCAGCCTGGCTCGCCGCGCACCAGGATGCGCCCGCACGGGCCATCGTCGCCGATGCCCGCGCCGATCTGGCGCGATCGCCAGCGCTTGTTGGCGGGCAGATCCGACAGGTCCGCACGATGGCCCTCGCGGGTATGGATGATGAGGTGGCCGCGCGCGCGCATCGCGGCGAGCACGCGCTGGATTGGCAGGATCGGCGCGCGCGTCAGCGACAGATCATAGCCCATCTGATCGACATAGCCGCCGACACCGCAGAAATCGGTCTGCATGTCGATGACGATGAGCGCGGTGTTGGTGGCGTGCAGCGCGCCGTCATAGGGCCAGGCATAGGGGTTCGCGGGGATGGTGGTCATTGCGCGGCGATTGCAGGGGGTGGGGTGAAGGCGCGGCCCGGCGCGGGCAGGCCGCAGGAGGTGCCGTCGGTCACGCGCACGCTGTTCTCCCAGGGCAGGCGATAGCGGCCGGCGACGAGATCGTGCATGTAGCTGTAGGGACAATCGGTGGCGCCGCCGCTGACGGCGGAGAAGCCGCGATGGCCGAGCTGGTATATGTTGTTCTCGACGCCCCAGTTCGCGCGTGCCTCGCGTACCAGATCGGGGCGCAGCTCGGCGGTGATGATTTCGTCGGGCCGCCCGGTGGTGCCGTGGGCGATTACGCTGCCATCGAAATTCACCACCATCGCCTCACCCATCGAATCGAACGTGCCGTCGGTGCCACACATGCACACGCTGGCGGTCACCATCAGATTGCAGAATGCGTTGCTCTGATTGGTGAAGCGCCAGGCGTCACGGACCGGCGCGGTGTAGCCGGCGGTGCGCAGCATGATCTCGGCACCCTTGTAGGCGGCCTCGCGCGCCATTTCGGGGAACATGCCGTCATGGCAGATGATCAGCGACAATTTGCAGCCGTTCGGGCCATCGATGACGGGAATGCCAAGGTCGCCCGGCTCCCATGGTTCGACCGGCACCCAGGGGTGCAGCTTTCGGTAATAGAGTTTCACCTCGCCCGCTGGGTCGATGATCAGGCCGCTGTTCCAGGGATTGCCGTTCGGGTTGCGCTCCATGCTCGAGAAGCAGCCCCAAAGATGGTGCTCCACGCAGGCAGCCTTGAACGAGGCGATCTCCGGGCCGTCGAGGGTGCACAAAATCTCGTCGGAGGTATCCATCGACAGGCCATGCAGCGCATATTCGGGAAACACCACGAGGTCGAGCGTGGGCATGTTGTGGCGGGCCTTCGCGACCATTTCGACGATTCGGCTGGCCTGTCTGGTGATGTCGCCGCGGTTTTTGATGACCGGCAGTTGGAGTTGCACCAGCCCGACCACCACGCCGGCGGGGGATTTGTTGAGGCCGCCAAGTCCGTTCATCAGGCACTGCTCCGCGGATGCGCGTTGTGGAAGTGTGTAAGCAAAATAAGGGTCATTGCCCGATCGACAGTTCGCCAGGCATGCCGGCGAGCGCGCGGCCGGGGCGCACGGTGATTGCCAGGATCGCCAAGGTGACGACATAGGGCGCGGCGTAGAACAGGTAATAGCCTTCGGTCACGCCGACGGTTTGCAGCGACGGCCCGAGCGCGCCGGCGGCGCCGAAAATGAGCGATGCGGTGATGCAATGCAGCGGGTTCCAGCGCGCGAACACCACCAGTGCCACCGCCATCAGCCCCTGGCCGGATGACAGGCCCTCGTTCCAACTTCCGGGATATGACAACGAAAGAAACGCACCGCCGATGCCGGCAAGGGCGCTGCCGGCGGCGGTGGCCACAAGCCGGGTGCGGTCGATGTGCAGACCCAGCGCCCGGGCGGCGTCCGCGCTGTCACCGACGATGCGCACGCGCAACCCAAGACGGGTCTGGCGGAACAGCCAATGCAGCATGACGGCGGCTGCGAGACCGACAAAGAACAAGGGGCTGACCGCGAGTGCGCTGCGCACCTGTGGCAGGTCCGACCAGAAGCCGAGCGGCAGGCTGGGAAGATGCGGCGCGCTCGGCTGGATGTAGGGCTTGCCGAGGAAAAAGGCGATGCCGGTGCCGGCCAGCATGATCGCGATGCCCATCGCGACGTCGTTGACGCGCGCCAGTGCGCATACCGCGCCGTGAACCCCGCCAAGTGCCGCGCCCGCAACGGCCGCGGCCAGCACGCCGGCCCAGGGGCTGGCGGTGTGATAAGAGGTGGCATAGGCGACCATCGCGCCGAGCACCAGAACGCCCTCATTGCCCAGATTGATGCGGCCGGATTTTTCGGTGAGGCATTCGCCAAGACTGACGAAAAGAAACGGCGTGGAGACGCGCAGCGCCCCGGCGATCATGGCGACGAGAACGGTGCCGATGGCGGCGATCATGCGCGCGCTCTGGGCTGGAACCAGGCAAGCCGGCCGCGCAACGTTTCGGCGGCGAGGATGGAGACGAAAATGAATCCT
>DAHWBL010000418.1 GCA_027323595.1 Acetobacteraceae bacterium
ACGCTCGCCGCCCTGCTCGACCGCACCATCGACGCGCAGCCCTTCCTTGGTCAGCTCGCCGCCGACCCCTCCGCGCGCGGCCTGTTCGGCGCGCTGGCGCTGCTGGCCGAAGGGGCGCGCCGCGGCCAGGCGGACCTCGGCGGCTTCGCCCCCGCGCTCGCCGGCTTCCATGCAGCCCTTGCCGCCGCCGCCCGCCCCGGCGCGCCACCGATGTCGTGGCAGAGCCTGCTCGGCGGCGGCCTGTCCGACCTCGCCGGCCGCTTCCGCTTCGTGCTGGTGCAGCCGCGCCTGGATTTCGGCTCGATCGCGCCGGGCGGTGCGGCCACCGACGCCATCCGCGCCGCCGCCGCCAGCCTGCCCGACGTGCGCGCCGGCCTCGCGCGGGTGCGGCTGACCGGCCAGGTGCCGCTGTCGGACGAGGAATTCGCCACCGTCGCCCAGGGTGCGGCGGTCGGCCTGCTGGCCAGCCTGGCGCTGGTCACGCTGTGGCTGTTCCTCGCCGTCGGCGGCTGGCGGCTGGTGCTGCCGATCGTGCTCACCCTGCTGCTCGGGCTGCTGCTCACCACCTTGTTCGCCACCCTCGCGGTCGGCCGGCTGAACCTGATCTCGGTCGCGTTCGCCATCCTGTTCGTCGGCATCGCGGTGGATTTCGCCATCCAGTTCGCCGTGCGTTTCCGCGAACAGCAGACCGGCCTGCCGCTGGTCGCAGCACTCGCCGAAACCGGCCGGGCCGCCGGCGGGCAGATCCTGGTCGCCGCCCTCGCCACCGCGGCCGGCTTTCTGGCCTTCGTGCCCACCGATTTCACCGGCGTCGCCGAGTTGGGGCTGATCGCGGGCGCCGGCATGCTGATCGCCTTCGCCTGCACCCTCACCTTCCTGCCCGCCTGCCTCGCGCTGCTGCGCCCGCGTGCCGGCGCCGGCGAAATCGGCCTGCGCCAGGCCGCCCGGCTCGACGCGCCGATCGCGCGCCACCGCCGCGCCGTGCTCGTCGCCTGCCTGCTGCCCGGCCTCGCCGGCGCGCTGCTGCTGCCCCGCCTGCCGTTCGATTCCGACCCGCTGCACACCAAGAACCCCGCCACGGAATCGATGCGCGCACTCGCCGATCTGATCGCCAATCCGCTGACCAGCCCCTACAGCGTCGACATCCTGGCCGCCGACGCGCCCGCCGCGGACGCGCTGGCGACAAAGCTGCGCGCCCTGCCCCTGGTGGACAGCGTCACCACGCTGGACAGTTTCGTGCCCACCGACCAGCCGGCCAAACTCGCGCTGGTCGCCGACGCCGCCGGCCTGCTCGCCCCCACCCTCGATGTCGCCACCCAGGCCGCCCCGCCAGACGCCGCCGCCATCCGCGCCGCCGCCACCCAGGCCGCGGACGGCCTCGCCGCCGCCCGCGCCGCCGCCCCGATGCTCGCCCCGCTCGCCGCCGACCTCGCCACGCTCGCCGCCCTGCCCGACGCCGCGCTGCTCGCCGCCAATGACCGCCTCACCCGCTATCTGCCGATGCAGCTCGCCCGGCTGCGCGCGGCCCTTGGCGCGCGCGCGGTCACCGCCGCCGACCTGCCCGCCGACATCGCGCGCGACTGGGCGCTGGCGGACGGACGGGTGCGGGTGAACGCGGTGGCACGGCCCGGCGGGCGCGACCGCGCCGGCCAGCAGGCGTTCGTGGACCAGGTGCGCGCCGTCGCGCCCGATGTCGGCGGCTCGGCGGTCACCATCGTCGCCACCACCGACACCATCATCGCCGCCTTCCGCGCCGCCGCCACCGGCGCGCTGGCCGCCATCGCGCTGATCCTGCTGATCGCGCTGCGCCGGATCACCGACATGCTGCTGGTGCTCGCCCCGCTGCTGCTGTCGGGACTGCTCACCGGGCTGCTGGTGGTGGCGCTGCCGCTGCCGATCAATTTCGCCAACATCATCGCCCTGCCGCTGCTGCTGGGCGTCGGCGTGTCGTTCAACATCTATTTCGTGATGAACTGGCGCGCCGGCGCCACCCGCCCGCTCGGCTCGGCCACCGCGCGCGCGGTGCTGTTCTCCGCGCTCACCACCGCCACCGCCTTCGGCTCGCTCGCGCTGTCGGCGCATCCGGGCACCGCCAGCATGGGACGGCTGCTGCTGCTCAGCCTCGCCTGCACCCTGGTCGCCACCCTGGTGTTCATCCCCGCATTGCTCGCCAGCCTCGGGCCGGCTCACAAATCTCCATAGGAAGTCAGCGAAAACCCCGACATCGCCGCACGCACCGCCGGATCGAGCAGTGCGGCGAGCTCGCCCTCATGCTCATAGTCGGGCATCAGCCGGTCGATCGCCGCGTCACGCGCGGCGGCGGGATGAAAATAAATTTCGCTGACACCGTCAGGGATCAACGGCAGCAGCCGCAGCAATTTGTCGCCGGTCATGTGGCCGCTCCAGGCCAGGCCAAACACATGGTCGTTGCACACCATCCCCGCCCGGCGCGCGCGCGCGCGCAGCAGCCCCGTCCAGCGATGCAGCGCCACCGCGCCGGGCCGCACCGGCACGCCCGCCGCGCGCATCACCGCCGGCGGCTCGGCGGGAACCCGCACCGCGCGCAACCCGTGCCGCGCGCCGATGCGCAGCAGCAGCTCGCCCACCACCGGATGCAGATGCATGTGCTTGTGCGCGTCCGCATGGTCCAGCCGCAGCCCGGTGGCGGCGAAGGCGGCGAACTGCGCGGCGATCTCCTCGCCCAGTTGCCGCCGGGCAGCACCGCTCGCGGCATAGCGCAGCGCCAGACGCACCTGGTCGGAGGAAAACTGCCCGCTCGCATCGACAAGATCGGGAATTTCGCTCGCCGGCAGCACCGCGGGTCCCTCCACCGCGACCAGATGCAGCCCCACCCGCAGCCCCGGATTGGCCCGCGCGCGCGCCACCGCGTCTGCCGCCGCGGGGCCGGCCACCATCAGGCTCGCCGCGGTCAGCAGACCGTCCCGATGGGCCCGCTCGATGCCCTCGTTCACCGCCACGGACAGGCCGAAATCATCGGCCGACACGATCAGCCGCCGCATCGCGCTCACCCGGCGAGCAGCGTGCGCATGCCCAGCACCTGGCCCAGCCGGTCGAGCCGGCGCTGCACGCTCTCCCCGGCGAACAGCCCGCCGCCGGTATCCAGATGCAGCGTCAGCAGATCATCGCGCACCGACAGCCGGCTGGCGCGCAGCAATTCGGGCGTGCCGCCGGACAGGATGAACCCCAGCCGGAAGGCCACGCCCAGCAGCTCGGCGCGATGTTGGCTGAGCGGATCGAGCAGCGCGCGCGCCGGCGCGAGGAACGCCGCCTCGGGGGTGGCGTCGTAGCGCAGCGCGATCGCGGTGGCCAGAAAGGCGCGGCCATGATGATCGAGCGCGATGCCAGGCTGGCGCAGCAATCTCAGGAACGCCTGCTCGGCGCGATAATCCGGATGCTCGTGGCTGCCGATGTCGGCGACCCAGGCGGCGGCCAGGCGCATGCGCGTCGCCTCGGCGGATTCGCCGGCAAGCCCGCCAGGCGCGAACAGCGGGCTGGTCCAGTCGAACAGCACCGGCGGCAGCTCGGTCTGCCGCCCATGCCGCGCCGCCATCTCGCGACATGCGGCGAGCAGCGGGTCCTGCCGGGCCGTCGGCTCGGGCACCGCGCGCATATACCATCCCTCGCGCAGCCCGCTCGCGCTGAACACCACCCGGCGCGCGCCGGTGGCGCGCAGCACGCGGCGCAGCGCCACCGCGGCGAACGGCAGGTCATCCAACCGCCGCCTGGACGCACCAGCGAGTTTTTCGAGCCCCCGGCGCGGTGTCGCGGTGATCACCCCGGTCAGATCGCGCGCCTCCTCGCGGCTGATGGTATAGTGATGCACGATGCGCAGCGGATAATCGGTCTGCACCATGTGCATGTACGCCAGCGCCCGCCAGGCGCCGCCGACCACATACAGGTCGCGCCCCTCCCCCTCGGCGAGCCAGGGCACCGCGTCAAGCTCCGCCTGGACGATGGCGCGCGCCCGCGCGGTGTCCCCGCCGGCCCGCTCGGCCAGCCGGATCACCCCCAGCCGCAGCGTCTCGGCGCGCTCGGCAACCCCCGCGCGCAGCCGCACCAGCTCCAGGGAACCCCCGCCAATATCAGCAAGAATGCCATCCGCCGCGGGAATGCCGCACAGCACGCCGGCCGCCGACAGCGCCGCCTCCTCATGGCCGGGCAGCACCCGGATCGGCACATCGGGCATCCGCCGCGCCAGCTCGGCGACAAAGCCCGGACCGTTATGCGCCTCACGCACCGCCGAGGTCGCCAGCACCTCGAACCGCGCCACCGACATCGCGCGCGCCAGCGCATGATAGCGATGCATCACCGTCAGCGCCGCCTCCAGCGCGTCGTCCGCCAGCAGCCCGGTGGTCTCGACCCCGCGGGCCAGCCGCAAAACCGCTTTTTCGTTGAAAATCACTAAAGGATTGCGCGCGCAGCCCTCGAACACCACCAGCCGCACCGAGTTGGAGCCAAGGTCCACCACCGCCTGGCGCACCGGCGCGCCCGCCGCGATCGCGCCATCCAACCCGCCCGGCCCGTCATCCCCCGGAGCGTCATCCATCACCGCTCTCCCCGCCACCGCTCTCCCCGCCGCGGGTCAATCGCGCGCGCCACGATCCGCCCGCCGCGCCGGCAGCGCCGCGCCATGCAGCGCCGAGCCGCGCCCCGACAGCGAGGGATTGGTCATGAAATACTCATGCGCCGACACCGGCCACCGCCCCCACACCTGGCGCTTCCACGAACCATCAGCATGCAACAGCCACGATTGCATCGTGTCCTTCAGATTGACCACCATGATCTGGTCCAGCACCTGCTCGTGCACGGTCGGGTTATGGATCGGCACCATCGCCTCGATGCGCCACTCCATGTTGCGCGCCATCCAGTCCGCGCTGCTGATAAACACCTTGGCCTGGCGGCTGGGCAGCGGCTGTCCGTTGCCGAAACAAAATATCCTGGCATGCTCCAAAAACCGCCCGACGATCGATTTCACCTTGATATTCTCTGAAAGACCGGAAACCCCCGGACGCAGGCAACAGATGCCGCGCACCACGATGACAATCTTCACCCCCGCGCCGGACGCCTCGTACAGCTTGTCGATCAGCGTCTCGTCCACCAGCGAATTCATCTTCAGCCAGATGCCGCCCGTCCGCCCGGCGCGGGCATGGGCGATCTCCGCCTCGATCAGTCCCATCAGCGTGCTGCGCGTGGTCAGCGGGCTGAAGGCGAGCTGGTCCATCCGCTCGGGCTCGGCATAGCCGGTCATGTAGTTGAACAGCCGCGCCGAATCGCGGGTGAGATCGGGGTCGGAGGTGAAGAACGACAGATCGGTGTACACCCGCGCGGTGATCGGGTGATAATTGCCGGTGCCGAAATGCGCATAGGCCCGCATCGACCCGCCCTCGCGGCGCACCACCAGCGACAGTTTCGCGTGCGTCTTCAGCCCGGCGAAACCAAACACCACCTGCACGCCCGCGGCCTCCATCGAGCGCGCCAGATGGATGTTGGCCTCCTCGTCGAAGCGCGCCCGCAACTCCACCATCGCGGTGACCGACTTGCCGGCCTCGGCCGCCTCGATCAGCGCCTTCACGATCGGGCTGTCGCGGCTGGTCCGATACAGCGTCTGCTTGATCGCCACCACCGCGGGGTCCTGCGCGGCCTGGCGCAGGAACTGCACCACCACGTCGAAACTCTCGAACGGGTGATGCACGATGATGTCCTTGGCGCGGATCGCGGCAAAGCAATCGCCGCCGAAATCGCGGATGCGCTCGGGAAAACGCGGGGTGTAGGCTGCAAACAACAGATCCGGCCGGTCATCGACGATCAGCTGCCGCAGATCGGTGATGCCGATCAGCCCGTCCTGCACCACGATCTCGTGCTCGTCGAGCGCATCGGCCACCATGCCGCGCAGGTCCGCCGGCATCGCCGCATCGACGGCCAGATGGATCGCCACCCCGCGCCGCCGCCGCTTCAGCGCGGTCTCATACGAGCGCACCAGGTCCTCGGCTTCCTCCTCGAACTCCACATCGGTATCGCGGATCAACCGGAACAGCCCGCCGCCATGCGCATCAAAGCCGGGAAAAAGCCGCGCCAGGAACAGCATGATCAGCGCTTCGAGCATCACGAAACGAATCCGCCCGTCGCCCTCGACACCGGGCAGACGGATGAAGCGCTCCACCTGCTGGGGCAGCGGGATCAGCGCCTGCATGCTGTGATGGTCCTCCGCGCGGCTCAGCCGCAACGCCATCACCAGCCCCATGTTGGGCACGAACGGAAACGGGTGCGCGGGGTCCACCGCGAGCGGGGTCAACACCGGAAACACCCGGTCCATGAACCAGGCCTCCAGCCACGCCCGATCCTCCTCGCCCAGCCCCTCGGGGTCGAGGATCACCAGTCCCGCCCCGGCCAGTTGCGCGCGCAGATCACGCCAGACCCGCTGCTGGTCATGGATCAGCGCCGCCGCTCCCGCCTGCACCTCGGCCAGTTGCTGCGCCGGCACCCGCCCATCGGGCGACAGCGCCGCCACCCCCGCCTTGGCCTGGCCCACCAGACCGGCGACGCGCACCGAATAGAACTCATCGAGGTTGGCGCCGCTGATCGACACGAACCGCAGCCGCTCCAGCAGCGGATGGCGCGGATTCTCCGCCTCCTCCAGCACCCGATGATTGAAATCGAGCCAGGACAGCTCACGGTTGATGAAGCGCGCCGGACTGTCGGGCGCGACCGCCCCCGCGCCGCCACGCATCTCGGAATCCGGCATGCCCGCGGAAGGATTGTCCATCACCTGCGACCCATTAGACCAACACCGGCGCGGCTGGCGAGGCCGCGTCCGCCACCGCCCGCGGCGTCACCAACATGTCATCCTCCGCCACCTCGCACCCGTCCATCCCCGCCAGCACCTGCACCACCAGCCACCGCTTCACCCGCCGGCTGCCCTGCGCCAGCGCCGCGCGGTCCAGCCGGGCGACGAACTCGCGCAATCCCGCCGGCTCACGCGGCAGATGCAGCCGCAGCCAGGCCTGAAGCGGGGCCGACACCACCAGCCCCCGCCCGGCCAGCAGCCGCGCCAGCAGCATGTCGAGCAGCGAATCCTCCGGCCGCTCCAGCCGCACCGCCGCCATCGCGCGCACCCGGCTCGCGAGGTCGGCCAGCCGCACCCCCCAGGCCGAGGCCGGCGCCCGCGCCGCCAGCAGCACCGGCAGCCCGGCCTCGGCGGCGGCGTTCAGCAGATGCAGCAGCGCCGCCTCCTCGGCCGGCGCGTCGGCATCATCCACCGCCACCGGTGCCGCCGGCGCGCCCGGCAACCCGCGCAGGCCCGGACCCGACACCACCACCGCCCCCGCGCCGCGCGCCCAGCGATGCAGCAGATGCGACTTGCCCACCCCCGCCTCGCCCCACAGCAGCAGCCGCCCCGACGGCCAGGCACCGGTGCGCGCGAGCCATGAGCGCGCCGGCGCGTTGGATTGCGCCGGCAGAAACGCCGCGGACAGATAATCCGGCCGGTGCGGCAACGGCAGCGGCAACTGGCGCGTCAACATCGGCTCACGCCCCCGGCGGATCGAGATAGAGCGGGCTGGCCATGTAGCGGCGCAGCCAGAACCGGGCCAGCACCCCGATCGTCGCCGCCACCGGCACCGCCAGCAGCACCCCCAGAAACCCGAACGCCGCGCCGCCGGCGAACAGCGCGAAAATCACCCACACCGCATGCAGCTCCACCCGGTCGCCCAGAAAACGCGGATAGATCACATAGCCTTCCAGCATCTGCCCAACCACGAACACCGCCGCCACCCGCGCCACCCCGTGCCAGTTCGGAAACTGCGCCAGCGCCAGCCCGATCGAGGTCACCCCGCCGGTGATCGTGCCGACATAGGGAATGAACGACAGCAGCCCCGCGGTCAGCCCCACCGTCAGCCCCAGATCGAGCCCCACCAGCGACAGCGCCACCGAATAGAACAGCGCCAGCACCACACAGCAGATCGCCTGCCCACGCACCCAGGCGGCCAGAATCCGGTCCACCTCATGCGCCTGCGCGCGCACCAGCCCGGCATAGCGGCGCGGCAGCCACTGGTCGATGCGCGCCACCACGCCGGGCCAGTCGCGCAGCAGATAAAACGACACCACCGGCGTCACCACCAGCAGCGACAGCACGTTGAACAGCGCGAAGCCGCTGCCCACGATCGAGGTCACCGCGCCAACCAGGAACGACACCACCGCCCCGGCCTGCCCGGCCACCAGCTCGCGCAGCCTGGTATCGACCATGTCCGGCCCCAGCGCGTCCTGAAGCTGGTTGACCATCTCGGTCGCCCAGCCCTGCATCTGGGTGACATAGCTCGGCACCCGCGCGGCCAGAATGCCAAGCTGCGCCAGCACCAGCGGATACAGCAGCAGCACCACCAGCAGCACCGCGGCGAACACCGCCACCAGCAGCGTCAGCGTGCCGATCGCCCGGCGCACGCCAAGCCCGGCAAGCCGGCGCACCACCGGATCGAGGAAATAGGCGATCCCGGCGGACAGCACGAACGGCAGCAAAATCGCCGCGAACAGCCGCAGCGCCGCCCAGCCCACCAGCCCCACCCCGCCCAGCAGCAGCAGCCGCTGCGCGCGGGTGGCGCCCGAATCGTCGGCGGGGTCGCTCATCGGTCGGTCCGGCGGCACATCATGCCCATTGGAAGCGCCCCGCGCGGCCCGCGGTCAATGACCAATCTGGCAAAGCCGGCGAAGAATATGCGCGCATCCCCCTCCCAACCGCGCAGCACCGCCGCCCCGGCGGGGCGCGGTTGCGCGCGCGGCGATTGCCTTGGCCGGCGCGCTGTGTTTCGGTCCGCCGCAACCAGTGCGGACCAGGCCCATGAGCAGCGCGACATGACAGGCACCACCTACCGCGCCGCCGGCGTGGACATCGACCAGGGCGACGCGCTGGTGGAACGCATCAAGCCGCTCGCCCGCGCCACCGACCGGCCCGGCACCATGGGCGGGCTGGGCGGCTTCGGCGCCCTGTTCGACCCGCGCGCCGCCGGCTTCACCGATCCCATCCTGGTCGCCAGCACCGACGGCGTGGGCACCAAGCTCAAACTCGCCATCGACACCGGCCAGCATGACGGCGTGGGCATCGATCTGGTCGCCATGTGCGTCAACGACCTCGTGGTGCAGGGCGCGCAGCCGCTGTTCTTCCTCGACTATTACGCCACCGGACAGCTCGACGCCGCCGCCGCCGCCGCCGTCGTCGCCGGCATCGCCGAGGGCTGCCGGCGCGCCGGCTGCGCGCTGGTCGGCGGCGAGACCGCCGAAATGCCCGGCATGTACCGCCCCGGCGATTACGACCTCGCCGGCTTCTCGGTGGGTGCCGCCGAACGCGGCACCCTGCTGCCGCGCGGGCTCGCCGCCGGCGACCTGGTGCTCGCCCTGCCCTCATCAGGGGTGCATTCCAACGGCTTCTCGCTGGTCCGCCGCATCGTCGCCGATGCCGGCCTCGCCTGGTCCGACCCCGCGCCCTTCGCGCCAGCCCAAACGCTCGGCGCCGCCCTGCTCACCCCCACCCGCATCTACGTCGCCGCCACCCTCGCGCTGCACCGCGCCGGGCTGCTGAAGGCCGCCGCCCACATCACCGGCGGCGGGCTGCCCGGCAACCTGCCCCGCGTGCTGCCCGACGGGCTGGAGGCGGTGCTCGACCCCACCGCCTGGACACCCGCCCCGGTGTTCGGCTGGCTCGCCCGCACCGGCGCGGTGGCGCCCGAGGAGATGCTGCGTGTGTTCAACTGCGGCGTCGGCATGGCGCTGGTGGTCGCCCCCGAGGCCGCCGACCAGGCGCTGGCGATCCTGCGCGAGCAGGGCGAGACACCCTGCGTCATCGGCCATCTGGCCGCCGGCGATGGCGGCGTGCGCATCGCCCCGCCGCCGGGCTGGCCGGCGTGAAGCGCCGCACCGCGGTTCTGATCAGCGGCCGCGGCAGCAATCTCAGCGCGCTCATCGCCGCCGCCGCCGCACCCGACTACCCGGCCGAAATCGCGCTGGTGCTGTCCAACCGCGCCGACGCCGCGGGCCTGGCCACCGCGCGCGCCGCCGGCATCCCCGCGCTGGCCATCCCGCACCGCGATTTTCCCGCCGACCGGGCCGCGCACGAGGCCGCCATCGACGCCGCTCTGCGCGACGCCCGCATCGAGCTGGTCTGTCTGGCCGGCTATCTGCGCGTGCTGACCCCGCTGCTGGTCACACGCTGGCAAGGGCGGATGCTCAACATCCATCCCAGCCTGCTGCCCGCCCTGCCGGGGCTGGACACCCACGCCCGCGCGCTCGCCGCGGGCTGCGCGCTGCATGGCTGCACCGTGCATCTGGTCACCACCGGCCTCGATGACGGCCCGATCCTGGCGCAGGCGGCGGTGCCGGTGCTGGCCGCCGACACCGAGGCCACGCTCGCCGC
>DAHWBL010000437.1 GCA_027323595.1 Acetobacteraceae bacterium
AAAGCGTGCGCGCCGAGCCCAAGCGCGTGGTGTTCGCCGAAGGCGAGGAGGAAAAGATCGTGCGCGCGGCGGTGGCGTTCCATAACGCCGGGTACGGCACGCCGGTGCTGATCGGGCGCGAGGACCGGGTGCGCGCGACGATGGCAAATCTGGGCATCACCGACGGCTCGGGGGTGGAGATTCACAACGCGCGGCTGTCGCACGCCAATCGGCGCTATGCCGATTTCCTGTATGAGCGCCTGCAGCGCACCGGCATGCTGTGGCGCGACTGTCAGCGCATGGTCAACCAGGACCGCAACGTGTTCGCCGCCTGCATGCTGGCCAATGGCGACACCGACGCGATGGTCACCGGGCTGACCCGCGCGGCGGCGGTGTGTCTGAACGATATCGGCCACGCGATCGACCCGGCGGAAGGCGGGGTGGCGTTCGGGCTGACGCTGATGGTGGGGCCGGCGGGGACGATCTTCATCGCCGACACGCTGATCCATGAGCGGCCGAGCCCGCGCCAGCTCGCCTGCATCGCGGTGGGGGCGGCGGCGGCGGCGCGGCGGCTGGGCCATGAGCCGCGGGTGGCGCTGCTGTCCTACTCGACGTTCGGCAACCCGCTGCACGCGACGGTGGAGGGCATCCGCGAGGCGGTGGCGATCCTGGACGGGATGGGGGTGGATTTCGAGTATGACGGCGACATGAGCCCCGACGTCGCCTTCAACCCCGCGCTGCGCACCGAGCTGTATCCGTTCTGCCGGCTGACCGGCGACGCCAACATTCTGGTGATGCCGGGGCTGCACGCCGCCCATATCAGCTCGCGGCTGGCGCCCGCGACCGGGGCGGGCACCATCATCGGGCCGCTGGTGGTGGGGCTGTCCAAGCCGGCGCAACTGGTGCCGATGGGTGCCTCGGTCAGCCAGATCGTCGATCTGGCGTGTTTGGCCGCGCATCACTCCATCGCCCGCTGAGACCGTCCGATACCGCTACTGCGGTGGCGATCCGACGGCGGTGTGCTGCGCGCCGGTGCTCACGACCTTGAGGTCGCTGCGCTCCGGTGCTCGCACACCACCGCCGGGCGGCACGCCTGCGCGTGCCTCTCGCGCACCGCAGCGCGGTCTCGAACGGTCTCTTGCAGCGGGAGGGGCTCTGGCGGGGCGGGAAAAATTGATCTAGCGTTTCATGCAATCCGGTCCGCAGAGCCGGGAAGCCTTGAGGGAGGCGTGCATGAAAGACCTGATCCGCCAATATATCGATGCCGGCATTTCGCGCCGCAAGCTGATGCGCGGCCTGTCGGCGGCGGGGTTCACCGCCGCGGCGGCGCGCACCGTGGCCGACGCGCTCGGGCCGGTGCCCGCGATGGCGGCCGAGCCGGGCAATGTGGGCACCGGCCAGGGCATCCGCGAGGTCACCGGCACGGGCGGGATGCTGTATATGCAGCAACTGAAATCCGCCGGTGTGGAATACATCTTTTTCAACCCGTCCACCGGTGACGCGCCGTTCTATGACGCGGCGGTGGATGTGCCCGAGATTCAGCTGATCAAGGGCATCCAGGAGGGCGCGGTGGTGGCGATGGCCGATGGCTACGCCAGGCTGTCGGGCAAGGTGGGGGTGGCGCAGATCGCCAATGTGGGGCTGCCGAACGGCATGACCCAGCTGGTGAACAGCTGGAAGGACCGGGTGCCGGTGCTGCTGACCGTCGCCGCCTTCGGCACCGAGACCGCCGGGCGGGACTATCCGCAGGATTACGACCACCAGGAGCCGATGCTCTCGCCGATCACCAAATATTTCTGGCTCGCCGAAAGCGCGTCGGGCATCGCCGATGTGACGCGCCGGGCGATCAAGTTCGCCACCACCCCGCCGACCGGGCCGGTGTTTTTGTCGATCCCCGATGATCTGCTGCGCCAGCAGGTGAGCGCGCAGGTGTGGGACAAGGCGCTGTTCAGCGTGCCGATGCGCATCCGCCCCGACAAGGACGATGTCGAGACGGTGGCGAAACTGTTGATCGAGGCAAAGAATCCGCTGATCACGGTGGGTGACGGGATCACGCTGTCGCACGCCGAGATGGAGGTGGTGCGGCTGGCCGAGCTGCTCGGCATTCCGGTCGCCGGGCAAAGCGGACTTGGCTATTGGTCCAAGCCGTTCCCGACCACCAACCCGCTCTATGTCGGCCCGTTCGTGCCGCAGTCGCGCTTTCCCGGCGCGGTGGATGTGCATTTCAACATCGGCGACCAGACCGCCGAGCGGACTATGCGCGGGGCGCGCACGATCACCATGCGCGTCGACCCGATCGGGGCGGCGCATACCTGGCCGGTCGATATGGCGATGGTGTGCGACATCCGGCTTGGGGTGGCCGACATCATTGCCGCGGTGCAGGCGATGGCGACCGCGCCGCGGCTGAAGCAGATCGCCGATGCGCGCGCCGCGCGGGCGCGCGAGTACAATGCCGGCATGGCGAAGATGCGTGACACCATCGCCAAGGATTTGAACAACGCCGGGTCGATCACGATGGAGCGGCTGGGGGTCGAGCTGGAAACCGCGATGGAGAAGGACACGATCTATGTGTCCGACTGCGATTCGGGGCGGACGATGGACCCGTTCATGGCCTGGGGCGGGGCGGACAAGACCTATATCTCCACCGGGCCGAGCATTCTGGGCTGGGCGCAGGCGGCGTCCACCGGCGCCAAGCTCGCGCGGCCGAACATGCCGGTGGTGTCGGCGACCGGCGACGGCAGCGCGCTGTTCGGCGGGCCGCAGCCGCTGTGGAGCCAGGCGCGCTATGCCGCGCCGATCACCAACATCGTCGTCAACAACAGAAGCTACAACAACGAGCGCAACCGCATCTGGAGCATCATCGCCGGCGAGCAGTTCCGCGCCGGCAAGGACATGACCTGCTACAATGGCAGTCCGGACGTGGATTTCGCCAAAAGCGCGCAGGCGTTCGGGGTGGAGGGCGAGACGGTCAGCGATCCGGCAAAAATCCAGGAATCGATGAAACGCGCCAAGCGCGCCAACATCGAGGGCAGGCCGTATCTGCTCGATATCCTTGTCGATCGCGAGGGGGTGGGCGCGATGTCGGAATGGCATCCGCCGTACTCGGTCGCGGCCCAGCGCACCCGGAAGGTTTGAAAGCATGACCCGTATCGTTCGCGCGGCCGTTCTGGCCGGGCTGGTTTTCTGCGTCCCGATGGCCACCGTCACCGCGCAGGAGGCGCGCGAGGGCAAGGCGGGCTTCGCCGCCTCGGTGTTTCCCGACGGGCCCGATCGCGAGCTGGTCGCGGTGAACTGCACCCAGTGCCATTCGCCGCAGCCGATCGTGCAACTGCGGATGAACGCGCAGGGCTGGCGCAACCAGGTCTACAACATGATCCTGCGCGGCGCGCAGATCGGCCCCGGGCAGATCGAGCCGGTGGTGACCTATCTGTCCACCGTCTTTGGCCCCGGCCAGCCATTTCCCGGACAGACCCTGCCGCAGGTCACGCTGGCGGCCGGCGAGGGCAGCAACCTGGTCGAGGGTGGCTGCCAGCTGTGCCACGGGCTCGATCGGGTGACGGCGACGCCGCGCAGCCATGATCAATGGCAACTGATCGTCAACCGCATGGCCTTCGTTGGCGCGCCGCTCGACGAGGACCAGAAAAAGACCGTGGTGGCCTATCTGTCGGCGCATTACGCGCCGAAATAATCTACTCCTCGGTGAGCCGCAGCAGGGCGTGACCGGCGCCCGGCTCGGCGTGCAGGCGGGTGAGCAGGGCGGCGAGGATGGGCTGGGCGGTGGCCTCGAACCGCCAGGGCGAGGCGGCGACCAGAAGCCTGCTTCCGTTCAGCCGCGCCGGGTCGAGCGGGGTGCGCAGCCAGAGTTCGGCGGCGATCACGTCCGAAATCGCGGCGGCGCGGATGTCCAGATGCAGCGCGTGCACCGGCGCGCGGTGCTTGATCGGATACCAGGCGGCGACGATGCAGCCGGGCAGGCGGGCGCGCGCGGCGGCGATGGCGGTGACGATGCGGGCGTGGTCGTCGGGCGCCTCGAACGGCGGGTCGATCAGCACCAGGGCGCGGCGGATGGAGGGCGGGGGCAGCAGCGCGCGGATCGCCTGCCAGCCGTCGCGCTGGTGCACCGCCACCTGCGGGTCGTGGGCGAAATGCCGGCGCAGCGCCGCCGCGTCCTGTGGGTGCAGCTCGCAGCAGGCCAGCCGGTCCTGCGCGCGCAGCAGCGCGCGGATCAGCGCCGGCGAGCCGGGATAGAGCCCGAGCTGCCTGACCAGCCCGACATAGTCGGCGAGCGCCTCGGGCGGATCGTCGAGCAGCAGATCGATGCCGGCGCGGTGCTCGCCGGTGCGCAGGGCGGACGGGCCGGTGAGGTCGTAGCTGCCGATGCCGGCGTGGGTGTCGAGCACGAAGAACGGCGTGGATTTCAGGCGCAGCGCGCGCAGCAGCGCCAGCAGCAGCGCGTGCTTCATGCAGTCGGCGAAATTGCCGGCGTGGTAGGCGTGGCGGTAGTTCATGCCGACAGCGACTCGAGCGGCCAGCGCGGGCGCGGCGGCGTGTCGAGCGGGTCCGACAGGCCCAGCCGCAGCCGCTCGATGCCGGCCCAGGCGACCATCACCGCGTTGTCGGTGCACAGGCGCAGCGGTGGCGCGAGCAGGCGCGCGCGGTGGCGGGCGGCGAGGCTGGCGAGGGCCGCGCGCACCGCCTGGTTGGCGGCGACCCCGCCGGCGACGACCAGCGGGGTGGCAGGCGGCATCAGCGCGAAGGCGTGGGCGAGCCGGTCGGTGAGGCAGTCCACCACCGCGGCCTGAAAGCCGGCGGCAATGTCGGCGGCGTCGGCGAGCGGCAGCGGGCCGGGCGGGAAGGTGGCGACCCGCTGCGCCACCGCGGTCTTGAGGCCGGAGAAGCTGAAATCGCAGCCCGGCCGGCCACGCAGCGGGCGGGGGAAGGCGAAGCGCGCCGGGTCGCCGGTGGCGGCGAGACGTTCCAGCGCCGGGCCGCCGGGCCAGGGCAGGCCGAGCAGCTTGCCGACCTTGTCGAACGCCTCGCCGGCGGCGTCGTCGATGGTGCCGCCGAGCCGGCGATAGCGCCCCACCGCCTCCACCGCGACGCACTGGCAATGCCCGCCCGAGACCAGCAGCAGCAGATAGGGGAAATCCGGCGGCGTCTCGGCCAGGCCCGGCAGCCGGGCGGAGAGCGCGTGCGCCTCCAGATGGTTGACCGCGACGAAGGGCAGGCGGGCGGCGAGCGCGATGCCCTTGCCCAGGCTGCTGCCCACGATCAGCCCGCCGATCAGCCCTGGTCCGGTGGTGGCGGCGACACCGCCCAGATCGGCGGCGCGCAGGCCGGCGCGGGCGAGCACGTCGGCGACCATGGCGGGCAGGTGCGACAGATGCGCGCGCGCGGCGATCTCGGGCACCACGCCGCCATGCGGGGCGTGCTCGGCGAGCTGGCTGAGCAGCGCCTCGGCGAGGATGGCGCCGTCGGGCGCGAGGATGGCGGCGGCGGTCTCGTCGCAACTGCTCTCTATTCCCAACACTGGTGCCGTGGGCGGGCTCATCGGCGCGGCCGGCATGCGCGCGGCGTTGGCGCGATCTGGTGGCCTCGGGCCGGGCAACGTGCTTTCATTGGTCGCATCCAGATGGTTTAGGACAAGGTCATGCCGCCCGCCCAGCCCCGTCCGCCGAGCGTCCCGCCGGAAGTTCCCCGCAAGGGCCAGCAGTCGCACGGCCGCGAATTGCCGTTGCGCATCGGTACCCGCGCCTCGCCGCTCGCGCGGGTGCAGACAAGGTCGTTTCTGACGCTGCTGACCGAGGCCTGTCCGGTGCTCGGCACGGCGGATATTTTCGAGGAAGTCGTCATCCGCACCACCGGCGACAAGGTGCTGGACCGGCCGCTCGCCGACATCGGCGGCAAGGGGCTGTTCGCCAAGGAAATCCATGAGGCGCTGCTCGATGAGCGCATCGATTTCGCCGTGCACAGCCTCAAGGACCTGGAAACCGGGCTGCCGTTCGGCGTCACCCTGGCCTGCGTGCTGCCGCGCGAGGACCCGCGCGATGTGCTGATCCTGGGCCCCGATTGCGGCGCGCCGGATGTGGCGGACCCGTTCGCGTGCCTGCCGCGGGGGGCGCTGATCGGCACCAGCTCGGTGCGGCGGCAGTCGCAATTGCTGCATGCGCGGCCGGACCTGCGCATGGGCCTGCTGCGCGGCAATGTGCAGACCCGGATGGACCGGGTGCGGGCGGGAGATTTCTCCGCCACCATGCTGGCGCTGGCCGGGCTGCGCCGGCTGGGGCTGGAGGGCGATGTCGGGCTGGCGCTGCCGACCGCGGCGATGCTGCCGGCGGCCTGCCAGGGGATCGTGGCGGTGACGGTGCGGGCGCGCGACCGCATGCTGATCGACCAGCTCCAGGCGGTGGAGCACGGGCCCACGCGCATCGCCGCCACCGCCGAGCGGGCGCTGCTGGCCGAGCTGGACGGCTCCTGCCGCACCCCGATCGGCGCGCATACCTCCCCGCTGCCGGGCGGGCGCATCCGGCTGGAGGGGCTGGTGGCGCGGGCCGATGGCGGCTTCCTGCTGCGCCGCGAGATCGAGGGGCTGACCGAGGACGCCGCGCGGCTGGG
>DAHWBL010000439.1 GCA_027323595.1 Acetobacteraceae bacterium
GGCCTGCCGGCGATCGCCGCGATGGCCGCCGCCGAGGCCCCACCGCCCGATCTTGCCGCCGCCCGCGACCGCATCGAGGCCGCCGCGCGCGCGGTCGGCGCGGTGGTGCTCGGCGCCGGCGCGGCGCGGCTGGACAACACCAGTTGCCTCGCCCTGCCCGGCGTGGCCGCCGAGCGCCAGGTGATCGCGCTCGATCTCGCCGGCCATGCGGTATCCGCGGGTGCCGCCTGCTCCTCGGGCAAGCTCGCCCGCAGCCATGTGCTGGAGGCGATGGGCGCGGGCGCGCTCGCCGGCCAGGCGATCCGCGTGTCGCTGCCGTGGAATTGCGACGTCACCCGGCTCGACGGCTTCATCGCCGCCTATCAGGCGATGGCCGTGCGGCTCGGTCGCGCCGCCGCCTGATCTCGAACCGCTCCCTTGCGCTTCCGGTCGGAGCGCTCTACCTCCGCGCCGCTCGCCCCCTCATCAACCAAGGCCCGCCAGACCCATGCCGACCATGAATTTCATCGAGCGCGACGGCACCGTGCGCACGGTCGAGGCCCCGCTCGGCCTCTCGGTGCTGGAAATCGCCCACAAGCACGGCATCGACATCGAGGGCGCCTGCGAAGGCTCGCTCGCCTGCTCCACCTGCCACGTGATCGTCGATCCCGCCTGGTTCGCCAGGCTCGCCAAACCCACCGAGGACGAGGAGGACATGCTCGACCTCGCCTTCGGCCTGGAACAGACCTCGCGCCTGGGCTGTCAGATCGTCATGACCGCCGAGCTCGACGGGCTGAGCGTGCGGCTGCCCGCCGGCACCCGCAACGCCTCGGCGCTGTAGCACCGCCATGACCGCCGCCGGGCCGATCATGGTCGCGATGTCCGGCGGGGTCGATTCCTCGGTGGTCGCCGGGCTGCTGAAGGAGGCCGGCCACCAGGTCATTGGCGTCACCTTGCAGCTCTACGACCACGGTGCGGCCAGCGGACGCCGCGGCGCCTGCTGCGCCGGACAGGACATCCACGACGCCCGCCGCGTCGCCGACCATCTCGCCATCCCGCATTACGTCATCGACGGCCAGGCCCGATTCGCCGCCGCGGTGATCGATGATTTCGCCAATTCCTACGCCGCCGGCCTCACCCCGGTGCCGTGCGTGCGCTGCAACCAGTCGGTGAAATTCAACGATCTCACCGCGCTCGCCCGCGACCTCGGCGCCGTCGCGCTGGCCACCGGCCATTACGTGCGCCGCATCGAGGGCCCGAACGGCGCGGAGCTGCACCGCGCCGCCGACCCCGCGCGCGACCAGAGCTGGTTCCTGTTCGCCACCACCCGCGCCCAGCTCGATTTCGCCCGTTTTCCCCTCGGCGACATGCCCGACAAGGCCAGCGTGCGCGCCCACGCGCACCGGCTGGGCCTGCGGGTGGCGGCCAAGCCGGACAGCCAGGATATCTGCTTCGTGCCCAACGGCAGCTACGCCGACATCATCGCCCGCCATCGCCCCGACGCGGTCGCGCCCGGTGAGATCGTCACCGCCGATGGTGCCCCGGTCGGCCGGCATGACGGCATCGCCCGCTACACCGTGGGCCAGGGCAAGCGACTCGGCACCGCGGCAACCCTGGCCGGTGTGCCGCAGGCGGTGATCGCCATCGACGCCCCCGCCCGCCGGCTGGTCATCGGCCCGCGCGCCAGCGGCGCCCGCGACGTGGCGCTGGGCGAAACCAACTGGCTGATCGACCCGCCCATCACGCCGATCCGCTGCATGGTGAAGCTGCGCGCCCGCGACGAGCCGCGCGCCGCCGAACTGCGCGCATACCAAGGCGGCGCGGAAATCATGCTGGATGCGCCCGCGCTCGCCGCGCCCGGCCAGGCCTGCGTGGCCTATGACGGGTCGCGCGTGCTGGGCGGCGGCTTCATCCTGCCCCCCTCGCGCCCGGCCAATTGACGCGGCAGCCCCACCCGTCTATTCCCCGCGCCTCGGTTGGGATGGCGGCGTAGCTCAGCGGTAGAGCAGGGGAATCATAATCCCTTGGTCGGCGGTTCAAATCCGTCCGCCGCTACCATCTTTCCGGACGCTCCATAAATAACAAGCCCGATCCGGGCGGCCGCGCCGGCGGCAGGGGAGGCCAGCATGATCAAGGACCTTCACGGCAAAACCGCCGTCATCACCGGCGCGGGCTCGGGCATCGGCCAGGGCATGGCGCTCGCCTTCGCCGCCCAGGGCATGACCGTCGCGGTCTGCGACATCCGCGCCGACGCGCTCGATGACACGCTCGCCGCACTCGCCGCGCGCGGCGGCCGCGCGATCGGCGTGCCGATGGACGTGTCCGACCCCGCTTGCGTCGCCGCCGGGGCCGCGCGCATCACCGCCGAGCTCGGCGACATCCATGTGCTGTGCAACAACGCCGGCATCGCCATGCACGGCGTGCCGGTGGCCGAGCTCGCCGAGGACCAGTGGGACTGGGTGATCGGCGTCAACATCCGCGGCGTGATCAACGGCGTGCACGCGTTCCTGCCGCTCCTGCAACGACATGGCCAGCCCGCCCACATCGTCAACACCGCCTCGATCGGCGGCTTTCAGGTCAATGCCGGCTTCCGCACCGGGCCATATTCGATGACCAAATACGCCGTCGTCGCGCTGTCCGAGGCGCTGGAGCATGAGCTTGCCGGCAGTGATGTCGGCGTCTCGGTGCTCGCACCCGCGGCGGTCGCCACCGGCATCTTCCGCTCCGCCCGCGCGCGGCCCGCACGGCTGGGGCCCGGACAGGACACTCCCACCCAGCTCGGCCTGGAGGAGCTGATCCGCGATGGCTGGTCGCCCGAGCGCGTCGGCCGCCGCGTCGCGCACGCCATCCGCACCGGCGAGTTCTACGTCTTCACCCATATCGGCATGCAGATCCCGGTGGAGCAGCGCCACGCCCGCATCCAGGCCGGTTTCGCCGCGGCCGCGCTGTGGCAAGCCGCCCATCCGCAGCCTTGATCTAGCGCAAAGACGCACGGCGCCTGCCGCTGCATCGTCGCCCTGCCTGGCACTAGGCCCGGGGGAGCAACGATCCAGCAGGAGCAGCGCGCATGGCCGCGTCCAAGACCATCGACGGCACCATGATTTTCGACGGCAGCGTCGCCCGCCGCGGCTACGCGCTGAACAAACTCTGTTACTCGTTCAACGATCGCGCCAATCGCGAGGAATTTCTCCGCGACGAGGGCGCCTATTGCGCCAAATACGGGCTCAACCCCCAGCAGCGCGCGGCGATCGAACATCGCAACGTCATGGAGCTGCTCGAAGCCGGCGGCAATGTCTATTACCTCGCCAAATTCGCCGGCATCTTCGGGCTGGACGTGCAGGATATCGGCGCCCAGCAGACCGGCATGACCAAGGAAGCCTTCAGCGCGAAACTGATGGAACAAAGGACCTAGAAAATGGCACACATCATCGGCGGTGTCGGCACCACCCATGTTCCATCCATCGGCGGTGCGATCGCCAAGGGCAAGCAGACCGACGAATACTGGCGTCCGTTCTTCGACATGTTTCCCCCCGTGCGTGGCTGGCTCGGACGCAGCAAGCCCGACATCGCGGTGGTCATCTATAACGATCACGGACTGAATTTCTTCCTCGACAAGATGCCCACCTTCGCCGTCGGCGCGGCGGCGGAATATCGCAACGCCGATGAGGGCTGGGGCCTGCCGGTGGTGCGCTCCTTCGCCGGTGATCCAGAATTTTCCTGGCATCTGATCGAATCCCTCGTCGCCGACGAGTTCGATATCGTCTCCTGCCAGGAAATGCTGGTCGATCACGCCTTCGTGGTGCCCATGCAGTTGCTGTATCCGGATGTGGACCCCACCGGCGCGGGTGCGGGCTGGCCGGTGCGGGTGGTGCCGATCTCGGTCAACACCGTGCAGCACCCCATCCCTTCGGCGGCGCGCTGCTATAAATTCGGCAAGGCGATCGGCCGCGCGATCCGCAGCTACCAGCAGGACGCCAACGTGCTGATCATGGGCACCGGCGGGCTGTCGCACCAGCTCGAAGGCAAACGTGCGGGCTTCATCAACAAGGATTTCGATCGGCTGTGCCTGGACCGGCTGGTGGACGATCCGGCCGCACTCACCGGCTACAGCAGCGAGGAACTGGTGGAGCTGGCCGGCAGCCAGGGCGTGGAACTGCTGAACTGGCTGGTCATGCGCGGCGCGCTCGGCGAGCATGTGTCGCCGGTGTCGCGCAGCTACCATGTGCCGATCTCCAACACCGCCTCGGCGGTGCTCGCGCTGGCCGCCGCCTGAAGCCTGCGACCGGCGCCACCGAAGCAAACGACAAGGGGTCGATGATGAAAATCTGTGTCGCCGGCGAAGGCGCCTTCGGCAACAAGCATCTTGAGGCGTTGCGCGGCGTCGCCGATGTGCAGGTCGCCGTGTTGGTCGGCGGGGTCGCCGACACCACCGGGCAGGTCGCGGCCAAATGGGGCGTGCCCAAATGGACGCTGCATCTGGAGGAGGCGCTGGCGATGCCGGGGATCGACGCGGTGATCCTTGCCACACCCACGCCGATCCACGCGCCGCAGGCGATCCAGTGTCTGAACGCCGGCAAGCAT
>DAHWBL010000468.1 GCA_027323595.1 Acetobacteraceae bacterium
GCGGCGACAATGTTCGCCACAGGACCGCACAGCCTTTACTCGCTGCGCGCGCTGGTCGGGCTTGCCGAGGCGGGATTCCTGCCAGGTGTTCTGCTCTACATGACCTATTGGTTTCCGCAGTCTTTTCGCGGACGTGCGGCGTCGATGCTGATCATCGCCCAGCCGATCACCCAGGCTTTCGGCGCGTCCCTCTCCGGCGTCATCCTCGACCTTGCCGGTTGGCGCTGGTTGTTTGTCATCGAAGGCATTCCGTCGATTCTGCTGGGTGTGATCGCCTATCGCGTGTTGCGTGACCGGCCGGCGGACGCGCGGTGGCTGAACGATTCCGAAAAGCGGGCGCTGAAGCGTGCGATTGATCGCGGTGCGAGCACGCAAAATCCCGCCGCGCTTGGGGTTGGCGGTATTGTGCGGGAACTGTTCACCGCGCCGGTTCTGCTGCTCAGCGTTGTCTATTTTGGCCTCGTCAGCACGCTGACCGCCAACTCCACCTGGGTTCCGCAGATTATCCGTGCGGTTCTGCCGCATGGCAGCTTCACGATGGTCGGCCTGGTGAATGCCATTCCGCCGCTGGTCACCATCCTGCTGATGCCATGGTGGGCGGCGCGGTCGGACCGCAGACACGAGCGAACCTGGCATCTCGCTTTGCCCATGCTGCTGGCTGCAACCGGTTGGGTGATGGTGATTTTCCTCACCGAGCCCGGGTTGCGCCTGTTGGGCATGGTGCTGTGTTCGGCTGGAACCTTTGGTGCGCAGAGTATTTTCTGGACGCTGCCGGCGATGTATCTCTCCGCGAAAGCGCGACCGGTTGGCATTGCTTTTGTGAATGCCGTTGGCCTGCTTGGGTCGGCTGTTGGTCCCTACGTCGTCGGCAGGCTGCGCGACCTTACCGGCAGCTTCACTGGCGGGCTGCTTTTTGTGGTTGCGATGATCCTTCTTGGCGTCATCTGCGCTTTTGCCACACCGATGGCTGCGCGGCGGCGGTCGGCGGCGATTGTTTCCATCTGATGGTTTTTGAAGGCTGCCCGTGATGAACGCTGTCAAAATTCGGTTTGCGTGCGGCCTGTATGACCGGATGCTGCCGCTTTACACCCGTGACGTCGTTCCTGCCGGGATTGACCTCGCGTTCGAGGCGATCGACTCTCCGCGTGAGATATTTGATCGGATGTCGGGGCGGCAGGAATTTGATGCCGCCGAGCTATCGGCATCCGAATTCATCAGCCAGATGGCCGCCGGCGATCGGAACTTCGTGGCGATTCCGGTGTTTCCGTCTCGGGTTTTCCGCCATGGTCTGATCACGATCAACAAGCGCAGCGGCATCCGAACTCCCAAGGATATGGAAGGGAAAAGGATCGGCGTGCCGCTCTATACCATGTCCGCGGCGGTCTGGATTCGGGGGCATCTGCAGCATGAATATGGCGTTGATCTGTCCTCCATCACGTGGGTTCAGGGGGCGATCAACAAGGCCGGCACCCATGGCACGCCGACCGTGAAGCCGCTGTTGCGGCCGGTGAATATTCAACGCAATGACAGTGGCGCGACGTTGAGTGACCTGCTGGCCGAGGACAAGATCGACGCGATCATCGGCACGAGCCTGCCCGCCTGTATCAAGACAGACCCTGATATCGTCAGGCTGTTTCCGAATTATCGCGAGGTGGAGCGCGAGTATTTCATTCGCACCGGAATTTTTCCGATCATGCACCTGCTCGCCATTCGCCGAGCGCTTTATGAAGCGCATCCCTTTATCGCGAAATCCCTGTTTGATGCGTTCGAACGATCAAAAAACCTGGCGCTGGAGAAGCTGCGCAGCCCG
>DAHWBL010000474.1 GCA_027323595.1 Acetobacteraceae bacterium
TGCTGGTCGGCGAACAGCACCGCCTGCGCGGTGATGGCGCGCGCGAGGCTCTCATGCAGCAGCGCCGCGCGCCACCCCGCGGGCCGCGCAGCGTTGGCGAGCAGCGGCAACATCGCCGCCCAGTCGCTCCGCCAGATGCCCGCGGTGTCCGGCGCGAGCGGCAATTCGATCCAGTCGTCTGCACGCGCGCCAGCCGCCAGTGACGCCAGCGACATCGGTCCCTGGCCTTCGAAACTTGCCTGTTGCAGCGCAAGGATCAGCGAGGCGGCGGCATCGAACACCCGCCCCGCGGCGGAGCTTGTCACCAGCCCGATCCCGCCGGCCCAGGCCGCCCGCGCGAGCCGCGCGTCGTCGAGCGGCAGCGGTGGCATCCACTCCAGCCCCGCCTGCCACATCAGCGCCGCCGCCGACCGCCAGGGTTGGCGCGCCGCCGCGTCGCCGCCGCCAAGCCCGAACGCGCGCAGACTGCCCACCCGCTGCCAGCCACCGGGCGCGCCGAGCAATGCCTCGCCGCCCCACAGCGTGCCATCATCGCCAAGCCCCACCCCGTCCCAGGTGAAGGTCAGCCAGCGCGCGACCGCCTGGTGCTCCGCGGCAAGTGCCGAGGCGTGCGCAGCATGATGCTGAACCCGCCGCACTGGCAGGCCCTGCGCCAGCGCCCACATGGTCGAGGCGTACCGGGGATGCAGATCGCACGCGATCCGCGCCGGGCGCACCTGGTACAGCGCGCACAGATCCGCGATCACCCGCGCGAACACCGCCCGCCCGCGCGGGGTGGACAGATCGCCGATATGCGGGGAGACCACGGCGCGACCGCCCCAGCCAAGCGCCACCGTCACCTTGTCCTGGCCACCGACTGCCAACGTGGGCTCGGAAAAATGATAGCTGGAGCAATCGAGCTCCAGAGGTGCGACGCCACGTCCCAGCCGCAGGGCGCGCGCGCGCCCGGCGATGACGCGCACCACGCTGTCGTCGGCCGGCCGCAGGATCGCGCGATCATGGCCCAGCCACGCATCGGCCACCGTGGCCAATCGCGCCGCCGCCTCGGCGTCCTCGGTGATCACCGGTTCGCCCGACAGATTGCCCGAGGTCGCCACCAGCGGACGATCCAGATCGGCGAGCAGCAGATGATGCAGCGGGCTGTAGGGCAGGAACGCCCCGATCTCGGTGAGGCCTGGCGCCACGCAATCGGCGAGCAATCCGCCCGCGCGCCGTCGCACCAGCACGATCGGCCGCGCCGGATCGATCAAGGCTGCGGCTTCGATCTCGTCAAACTCCGCCATCGCGCGCACCGCATCCAGCCCGTCCGCGCCGGCTTGCGGAAACATCACCGCGAGAGGCTTGTGTGGCCGGTGCTTGCGCGCGCGCAACCGCGCCACCGCCGCCGCGTCGGTGGCGTCGCACAGCAGATGAAACCCGCCGATCCCTTTCACCGCGACGATCGCACCGGACCCCAGCGCGGCGACGCAGGCATCGAGCGCGGATGCGCCGCGCACGGTTCGCATCGCGTCACGAAACACCAGTTCCGGCCCGCAGTTTGGACATCCGAGGGGCTCGGCATGAAACCGTCGGTCAGCCGGGTCGTCATATTCCGCGCGGCAATCAGAGCATAATGCAAACGGCGCCATCGCGGTCGCCGCGCGATCATAAGGCAGGGCGGCGATGATGCTGTAGCGTGGCCCGCATTGGGTGCAGTTGGTGAAAGCGTAGCGATGCCGGCGCGCGGCGGGCGCGCGCAATTCGGTGAGGCAGTCGTCGCAGCAAAAAAGATCCGGCGGCAGATGAATGTCCGATGAATCGCTGACTTCGCTTGGCAGAATGCGAAATCCCACGGCGCCGGAAGCCGCCGCGACATCGCATCGCTCCAGCAGTGGCCGCGCCAGGTTCGGGGGCGAATCGGTCAGCGCGGCGGTGAATCCCTCGATCGCGGCGTCGTCGCCCTCGACATGCAGCTCCACCAGCCCGGCCCCGTTGCGCACCCAGCCGTCCAGGCCGAATTGCCGCGCCGTGCGATACACGAAGGGGCGAAACCCCACCCCTTGCACCCGCCCTGACAGTACCAGGTCGCGCGCCACGAGGTCAGTCGGCGGCATCGGCGCGCCGCCGGCGGGTGCCGGCACTCCACCAGATTCGGCACGCACCTTCGTCGGACACCATGCACGGCCCGACCGGCGTGCGCGGCGTGCAGGCGCGGCCAAACAGCGTGCACTGGTCTGGCGCGATCCGCCCAAGCACCACCCGCGCGCAGTCGCAGCCAGGCGGCATCTGTCCCGCGCGCGTGCGCGCCGGATCAGCTGCTATGTCGAACCGCGCGCGCGCATCCAGCCGCGCGAGTTCGGGGCGGATGGCAAAGCCGGAGGCAGGGATGGTGCCGATGCCGCGCCATGGCGCATCCACCGTCTCGAAAACTCCGTCGAGCAGCGCGCGCGCGGTCGGGTTGCCGCCCCGCGTCACCACGCCTTCATAGCAATTCTCCAGTGCAGGACGGCCGGAGATGTGTTGGCTGATCACCGCATGCAGGGCCGCCAGCAGGCTCGCCGGCTCGAATCCGGCGACCGCGCAGGGTAGGCCATGGCGTTCCGCGACGAAGCGCCATTCCTCGCTGCCCATCACCGCGGCCACATGCCCCGGCGCGACCAGCGCATCAAAGCCTGGCGTGTCCGCGCCGAGCAGCATCGCCACCGCCGGCCAGGTTCGCCGCGCCGACAGCAGCACCGACATGTTCGCCGGCAGCCCCTGGGCGATCATCGCGGCCACCGGCGCGCTGGTGGTCTCGAATCCGGCGGCGAAAAACACCAGTTCCTGGCGCGGATTTTCGTGTGCGATCCGCACCGCCTCGGCCGGGCTTGCCACCGGGCGCACATCCGCACCGGCCGCGCGCGCCTCCTGCAATGAGCGTGGCTGCGCACGCGGCCCGTTGGTGGGCACGCGCAGCATGTCGCCGAACGCCACCACGATGGTTCCCGGACGGCGCGCAAGCCCGATCGCCGCATGCACATCCTCCTCCGGACACACGCACACCGGACAGCCAGGGCCGGGAATAAGCGTGATCCAGTCTGGCAAGACGCCGCGCAAACCGGCCATGCTGATGCTGCGTTCGTGCCCGCCGCACACATTCATCACCCGGATCGGCCGCGCCGGCGCGATGGCCGCGATCCGCGCGAGCCAGTCCCGTGCCTGCGCGGCGGCGTTCACCGGTCGGCCGCGGTCATGTGCGCGCGGGCCAGGGCGAGCCGCTGGTTCAACCAGGCGATCCATGGCTCCAGGGAGGCGGGGAGACGCGCGGAGAGTTCCAGCACCTCGGCGGGGTTGGCCAGCGCGCGCACGTGCGCCCGCGCCGCATCGGGAGAAAAATCATCCAGATGCGGCAACAGATCCGTCTTGGTCAGCAGCACCAGATCGGCGGCGCGAAACATCACCGGATATTTCGCCGGCTTGTCCTCGCCCTCGGTCACCGCCAGCAGCACCACATTGGCGTCCTGCCCCAGATCGAACCCGGCCGGGCAGACCAGATTGCCGACGTTTTCGATAAACAAAAGATCGATCGCCGACAGGTCGAGCCGGTGCAACGCGTCGTGCACCATGCTCGCATCCAGATGACAGCCCTGCCCGGTGGTGATCTGCACCGCAGGCACGCCCTTGGCGCGGATGCGCATGGCGTCGTTTTCGGTCTCCAGATCGCCTTCGATCACCGCGATGCGCCACCGCCCGGCGAGCACCTCGATGGTGGCCTCCAGCAGGCTGGTCTTGCCCGAGCCGGGCGAGGACATCAGATTGATCGTGACGATGTCGTGCGCGTGCAGATGCGCGCGGTCATGCCCGGCTTCGATGTCGTTCTGCCGAAGAATGCCGCTCGACACATCGATGTTGGTCACATGGTCGTGATGATGGTCGTGATGATGATGACCATGCGCTGTCGCGCCGGTGTGGATCGTCACCGTGCCTGTCATCGCGCAGCCGCATTCCTGGCACATGCCGCCTCCTCGCCCGACCGCGCGGGCACCCCTTCGTCGGTTTGCAGTTCCACCCGCCGCAACACCAGCTCATCGCCGCTGATCAGCCGCACCCGCCAGGTGCCGCAGGCCGCGCATAAAAGCCGGTTCGCCGCCGCGTCGCTGTCGGTTCCACAGGCCGGGCAATGCACCCGGACCGGCATTTCATCGAGCTCCAGACGCGCATGTTCGGCAACACCGCCGAGCCGCGCGATGCTGAAGGCGCGCGCGAGCAGCCCGGCTTCCACACCCGACAGCGGCCCGATCGCAACCTCGATCCGCAGCACCGCGCGCGCACCGTTCGCCGCGGCCACCGCCTCCACCTCATCGAGCAGCGCCTGGCACACCGCGAGCTCATGCATTGCGCGCGCCCGCGTCCTGCGCGTCGGCCGCCAGCATCTGGTCGTACAGCTCCCATGCCTGCGCGGCCGCCACCGGGTCGATCTTCTGGATCGCGTAGCCGACATGCACCACCACATGGTCGCCAATGTCGATCGGCTCATGCTGCAACAGGAACAGGCTCACATCGCGTTCGATGCCGCGCGCCGAGCAGCGCGCCACAAAACCGTCACGCGCGATCACCCGCATCGGAATGCCAAGACACATGGCGCGCCCGCCTCCGCTTGAAGCCGCCGACCATACACCACGCGGGTATCGCACGCTTGATGCAGATCAACGCAGCCTGGCGCGCGCCCGCGCATTGTCCGTCGCGCTGGACTGGCGAGACCCCGACACGGTGAGGCGGCCATGCGTCCCGACATCACGCCACGCGCTCCTGCCATCACGCTGATCCTGGGCATCGGCAACTCCCTTCTCGCCGATGATGGGGTGGGGCTGCATGTGCTGCGCGCGCTCAGTGATGACGCGCAGGCGGACCCGTCGCTGCGGCTGTGCGACGGTGGCACGGTCGGGCTTGCTTTGTTGCCCGAAATCGAGAACTGCACGCGGCTGATCGTGATCGACGCGGTGCAGATGGGCGCACCGTCGGGCACGCTGCTTGTGTTCGAGGATGCGGCGATGGACGCACAGATGCACGGCAGCAAACGCAGCGCGCACGAGGTCGCGCTCGCCGACCTGATGGGGGCGGCACACCTGCTCGGCACGGTCCCGTCCCGACGCGCGCTGGTGGGCGTGCAGCCGGGCGATACCGGCTGGGGGCTTGAGCCGACGCCGCCGGTCGCGGCCGCGATCGCGCCTGCCTGCGCGGCGGTTCGCGCGCTGATCAAGGGGTGGTCCGATGGCGCATGACCCGACCCCCCTGGTCGAGAGCCTGCTGCACGAAATCGCCGGCCTGCTCGCTGATCTTGCCGCCACCGGGCAGGGCGCGCGCATCGATCTGCTCGGCCTGCCGATCGGCCCGGCGGGGCGCGCGGCGCTGGCTGAACGGCTCGGTCGCGGCGAGGTCGAGGCGGCTCTCGATGCTGGCGGCACCAGCGAAATCTGGGAGACCGGGTTTGCCGGCGTGTGGTGGGTGCGCCATTTCGGCGCCGATGACAGGCTTGCCACCGAGCAGATCGAGATCACCACTGTTCCGACAATTTTGCTGTCGCAGCCAGAAGACATCGCCATCGCGGCCAGCCGCCTCGCGGCCGGGTTGGCGCAGCACACGGAGCTTCCGCAATGATGGACCCTGACAGCATCGGCGCATTGCTCGCCCGTCGCGGTGTGTCGCGCCGGGCGCTGCTGAAATACAGCACCCGCCTCGCCGCGTTGATGGCCCTGCCGGCGGGCTCCGCCGAGGCGCTCGCCGACGGGCTTGCCCGCGCGAAGCGACAATCGGTGATCTGGCTGTCGTTTCAGGAATGCACCGGCTGCACCGAATCGCTCACCCGCTCGTTCAACCCCACCATCGAAAATCTGATCTTCAACATCATCTCGCTGGATTATCACGAGACCCTGCAAGCTGCGTCTGGAACAGCGGCCGAGGCGGCGCGGCTCGCGGCGATGGCGGCGAACAAGGGAAAATACGTGGTGGTGGTCGATGGCTCGGTCTCCACCCGCGATGGCGGTGTGTATTCCACCAATGCCGGCCACACGAATCTCGAAATCCTACGCCAGACCGCGGCTGACGCGCTGGCGGTGATCTCGGTGGGCAGCTGTGCGGCGTTCGGCGGCATCGCGCACGCGCGCCCCAACCCGACCGGCGCGGAGCCGGTCTCGGCGATCATCACCGACAAGCCGCTGATCAACATCCCCGGCTGTCCGCCGCTGCCCGAGGCAATGGCCGCGACGATCGCCTATCTGGTCAGCTTCGGTAAAATTCCCGAGCTCGATCATCTGCGCCGTCCGCGTTCGCTGTTCGGCGACAGCATCCATGATCGCTGCTACCGCCGACCATTTTACGATCGCGGCCTGTTCGCGCGCAGCTTTGATGACGAGGGCGCGCGCCAGGGCTGGTGCCTTTACGAACTCGGCTGCAAGGGCCCGGTCACCTATAATGCGTGCGCCACGCTGAAATGGAACGGCGGGGTGTCTTTCCCGATCCAGTCCGGGCATGGATGTCTTGGCTGTTCGGAGCCCGATTTCTGGGACCAGGGCGGGTTTTATCGTCCGCTGTCGTCCAACACCACCAGCACCGGAACTGTCGTCGCGGCGGCGGCGGTGGGCGGGGTCGCGCTCGGAGCGGTGAGCGCGCTGGTCGCCCGGCGGCGAGCGCGGTTGGCAAGGCAGGAGACCACGCCATGAGTCTTCTGGAGTTCGCCCGTGGTCCGGCGCTTGAGGTCGGGTTCGCGGTGTTCGGCTTTGGCGTGCTCTGGCGGCTCACCAGCCTGCTGCTGCTGCGCCGCGCACCGGACTGGACCGCGCCGCGCCCCGGCGCGCCGTCGAAGCTGGCGGCGGTCTTGCGTGGCCAGATCAGGCATTTATGGCCAGCCAAGGCCTACCGGCGCGGCGCCCTGCTGGTGAGCATCAACAGCTACGTGTTCCATCTCGGGCTGGTTGTCATCATTTTCGGTCTGGCGCAGCACATCATGCTGCTGCAAGGCCTGTTCGGCATCTCCTGGCCGAACCTGCCGAGCGGCATCGTGTTCGCGGTCGCCATCGTCACGCTCGCCTCGCTGCTGGCCATGCTGGCACGCCGGCTGGTGAGCCCGGTGCTGCGGCTGATCTCCGGCTTTGACGATTACGCGAGCTGGCTGTTCACCATCCT
>DAHWBL010000487.1 GCA_027323595.1 Acetobacteraceae bacterium
GTGGCGCAGACGGTGGGCGGCATTCCGGCGCTGACCGCCGCCCTGGTGATCCCGACCGGGATCATCGCGGCGGTGTCGCTGGCGCCGATGCTGCGGTTGCTGCGGCTGGATCGGGCCGGCGGGGCGATGAGCGATGCCACCGCCGCCGGGGTGGGGCTCGCCGCGGGGGTGGCGGGGGGCGGGATCGGCACCGCGCAGGCGCTGCAACTCTCGGCGCTGGCCGGCGCGTTCGGCGGGCTGGGGCTCGCCCTGAACGGGTTGCTCACCAGTTTGCTGGTGCCGGCATTGGCGGCGCTGGTGCGGATTATTGGAATTTGATATTTCTTTACTTGCCGGTATCGATTGCCTGCCTAAGTAAGGTTGGCGGCGGTTGAATTTCCACCGCGTGAATTTCCACCGCGTGAATTTCCTTGGCCTGCCGGGGAGACGTATTTACCTTTTGCGCTGTTCGGCGTAGGGCGATTGCCATGTCTCAGACTCCGCGGCCGTCCGGAACGGCCTTTTCTTCATCCGATCAGGATCAACCCGATCTGCCCACCGCCCCCGAGGATGAGGCCAGGATGCGCCGTGCGCTCGGCCTGATCGGCGAGGATGGCGGACGCGGCGCCAAGACCCAGGCCACCGCCCGCCCGGCCGCGCAGATGCGCGCCACCGCCGGCGCGCGTGCCGCCGGCGTGGTGGTCGAGCATGCGACGCTGGCCAAGCCGGACCGGCCAGGCGCGGCGGTGAACCGCCTCGCCGGGCTGGAGGCGCAGTTGCTGGCGGAGCGCCAGGCGCGCGCGCAGGCGGAGCGGTCGCTGCGCGACGCGCAGATCGCGCTGCAGGATGCGCGCACCAAGCAGGCGCATGCCGAAATGGCGCGCCAGGACGCCGAAGCCCGCCTTGCCGCGCTTGCCGCCGAGATGGCGACGCTGGCCGATGCACCGGCCCCGTCGGTGGCCCGCGCCGCCGAGGTGGCGCCGATGGCCCCGCGCCGCCGCGGCCGTCCGCCCAAGCTGCGTCCCGCGCCGGCACCGGAACCGCTCGAGGAGGCGCCCGCCGCCACCGAGACCGAGCCGGTGGAGTGGTGGCAGCCGGGCTGGAAAGCCAAGCTCTGAGCCGACATGCGCGGCTGATCTTGTCGCCGCCGCCTGCCTGTCCTACCTGCTGAGCCATGACCGACACATCCGACACCATCCCCCCCGACGCCCCCGATGCGGGAGCGAACCCGAATTCGGCGCAAACCCCCGAGGAGCGCATCGCGTCGCTGGAGGCCGAGCTGGCCGAGATGCGCGACCGCTGGATGCGCGCGGAGGCCGAAACCGCCAATGTGCGCGCCCGCGCCCGCCGCGAAGCCGACGACGCGCGCCAGTTCGCGGTGCAGAAATTCGCCACCGACGTCGTCGAGGCGGCGGAAAATCTGCGCCGTGGCCTGGACAGCCTGCCCGCCCACCAGGACGGCGAGGGCGCGCTGATCGTCAAGATGCGTGAGGGGTTCGAGGGGGTGGAGCGCAGCTTCATCGGGCTGCTGGAGCGTAACGGCATCGTCCGGGTGGACCCCACCGGGGCGCTGTTCGACGCCAATCTGCACCAGGCGATGGCCGAGGAGGTCACCGATGCGCATCCGCCCGGCACGGTGGTGCGCGCCTGGAGCCATGGCTGGACCCTGAACGGGCGGCTGCTGCGCCCGGCGATGGTGGTGGTGGCCAAGGCCCCGCCGCTGGAGATCGTCGGCGGGTAAGGCTTGCGGTAAGGAAGCGTTCACCACAAAAACCCGCCTCGCCGCCTTGTCTGGGCGGGGCTGGCTGAATACATCAGGCGCGTTGTTTCAAACCAAGGACCCTTCCCGGTGCTTCGGGCCGGTCGGGGCCGCTGACAGGAGTTTGTGTCCATGAGCAAGGTCATCGGGATCGACCTCGGCACCACCAACAGTTGCGTCGCGATCATGGAGGGCAAGGATGTCCGCGTGATCGAGAACAGCGAGGGCGCGCGCACCACCCCCTCGATGGTCGCCTTCGCCGAAAATGGCGAGCGGCTGGTCGGCCAGTCCGCCAAGCGCCAGGCGGTCACCAACCCCACCAACACGCTGTATGCGGTCAAGCGCCTGATCGGGCGGCGCTATGACGATCCGCTGGTGGCCAAGGACAAGGGGATGGTGCCCTACGAGATCGTGCGCGGCGACAATGGCGACGCCTGGGTCGGCTCGCGCGGCGAGAAATATTCGCCCAGCCAGATCAGCGCCTTCGTGCTCGGCAAAATGAAGGAGACCGCGGAGTCCTATCTCGGCGAGGCGGTCAGCCAGGCGGTCATCACCGTGCCGGCCTATTTCAACGACGCGCAGCGCCAGGCGACCAAGGATGCCGGGCGCATCGCCGGTCTGGAAGTGCTGCGCATCATCAACGAGCCGACCGCCGCGGCGCTCGCCTACGGCATGGACAAGAAGAACGGCGGCACCATCGCGGTGTTCGATCTCGGCGGCGGCACCTTCGATATTTCCGTGCTCGAGATCGGTGACGGCGTGTTCGAGGTGAAATCCACCAACGGCGACACGTTCCTCGGCGGTGAGGATTTCGACATCCGCGTGATCGATTATCTGGCCGACGAATTCAAGCGCGAGGCCGGCATCGATCTGCGCGGCGACAAGCTCGCGTTGCAGCGCCTGAAGGAGGCCGCCGAAAAGGCGAAGATCGAGCTGTCCTCCAGCAAGGAGACCGAGATCAACCTGCCGTTCATCACCGCCGACGCCTCGGGGCCGAAGCATCTGGTGATGAAACTTTCCCGCGCCAAGCTGGAAAGTCTGGTCGATGACCTGATCCAGCGCACGCTCGATCCGTGCCGCGCGGCGCTCAAGGATGCCGGTGTCACCGCCGGTGAGATCAACGAGGTGATCCTGGTCGGCGGCATGACCCGCATGCCCAAGGTGATCGAGGTGGTGAAGCAGTTCTTCGGCCGCGATCCGGCGCGCAACGTCAACCCCGACGAGGTTGTGGCGATCGGGGCTGCGGTGCAGGGCGCGGTGCTGAAGGGCGACGTGAAGGACGTGCTGCTGCTCGACGTGACGCCGCTGTCGCTGGGCATCGAGACGCTGGGCGGGGTGTTCACCCGGCTGATCGAGCGCAACACCACCATCCCGACCAAGAAAAGCCAGACCTTCTCCACCGCCGATGACAACCAGTCCGCGGTCACCATCAAGGTGTTCCAGGGCGAGCGCGAGATGGCGATCGACAATAAGCTGCTGGGCAATTTCGATCTGACCGGCCTGCCGCCCGCGCCGCGCGGCGTGCCGCAGATCGAGGTTACCTTCGACATCGACGCCAACGGCATCGTTTCGGTGCAGGCGAAGGACAAGGCCACCGGCAAGGAGCAGCAGATCCGCATCCAGGCCAGCGGCGGGCTGTCGGACACCGAGATCGAGCGCATGGTGCGCGAGGCCGAGGCGAACGCTGAATCCGACAAGAAGAAGCGCGAACTGGTCGAAACCCGCAACCAGCTCGAATCGATGCTGCATCAGGTCGAGAAATCGCTCACCGAGGCTGGCGACAAGGTCGGCGCCCAGGAGAAGGGCGAGGCCGAGGCGGCGGTGGCAGCCGCGCGCGGCACGCTGGAGTCCGGCGATCTCGATTCGATGAAGCAGGCCAACGAGCGGCTGAGCCAGGCGGCGATGAAGATCGGCGAGGCGATGTATCGCGCGAGCCAGGCGCCCGGCGGCGAGGGCGGCGACCATCCGGCCGGCGGCGCGCATGCCGCCGACGACGGGGTGGTCGATGCCGAGTTCGAGGACCTGGACGACAAGAAGAAGCGCGCCTCCTGAGCACGGGATGGGCGCGGCGATAGCTGGCTGACGGCGCGGCGCCCTTCCGGCAACGGAAGGGCGTTCGCGTTGTTCGGCCGGCGCGTCGGTGCGGCATGTTTGCGGAGAGATTTGGCTGATGGCGAAGCAGGATTATTACACCACCCTGGGCGTGGAGCGCGGCGCCAGCGCCGACGAGATGAAGAAATCCTATCGCAAGCTGGCGATGCAGTTTCATCCGGACCGCAACCCCGGTGATGCCAAGGCCGAGGCGAAATTCAAGGAGATCAACGAAGCCTATGACGTCCTCAAGGACGATCAGAAGCGCGCCGCCTATGACCGGTTCGGCCATGCCGCCTTTGAGCAGGGCGGCGGCGGTGCCGGCGGCTTTGGCGCCGGTTTCGGCGGCGGCGGGCTGGGCGATATTTTCGAGCAGGTGTTCGGCGATTTCATGGGCGGCCGCGGCGGTGGGCGTCCGCGCACCGGCCAGGACATCCATGTCAAGGCCGAGATCGAGCTGACCGAGGCGTTCGCCGGCGTGGAGCTGCCGCTGCGGGTGCCAACGCGGGTCAGCTGCGACGCCTGCTCGGGGTCTGGCGCGGAAGCCGGCAAGCGCGCCAACGACACCTGCCCGACCTGCGGGGGCGCGGGAAAAGTGCGTGCCCAGCAAGGGTTTTTCGTGGTCGAGCGCGGCTGCCCCACCTGCGGCGGCTCCGGCAGGGTGATCCGCAACCCGTGCAAGATCTGCGGCGGGCAGGGCACCGTGCAGCGTGAGCGCCAGTTGAAGGTGAAGGTGCCGGCCGGGGTCGAGGAAGGCCAGCGCATCCGCCTGCAAGGCGAGGGCGAGGCCGGCCCTCAGGGCGTGGCCAACGGCGATCTGTATGTGCATGTGGCGCTGCGCCCGCACCCGATCTTCGCGCGCGACGGCGCCAATCTGTTCTTCAAGCTGCCGATCCGCATGACCCAGGCCGCCCTTGGCGCCGAGGTCGAGGTGCCGGTGATCGATGGCAGCCGCACCCGGCTGAAGATCGCGCCGGGCACCCGCACCGGCACCACCCAGCGCATGCGCGGCAAAGGATTTTCGGTGGTGCGCTCGGCGGCGCGCGGCGACATGTTCGTGCAGATCGAGGTGGAGACACCACAAAATCTGACCGCTCAGCAGCGCGCGCTGCTGGAGGAGTTCGAGGCCGAGGCCTCGCGCGACCATAGCCCCGAACATGAAGGCTTCTTCGCCAAGGTTCGCGAGTTCTTCGACGGCGGGAAGTAGCGCGGGGTCAACCCAGATCGAGCCGCTGCCCGCACAAGGCCAGCGGCGCGGGACGGTGGCTCGCGATCACCGCGCCGCGCCCGGTGCGCGCCAGCAGCGCCGCGAGCGCTGCCACCACCACCGCCTCGGTGTCCGCATCGAGCCCCTCGGTCGGTTCGTCGAGCAGCAGCCATGGCGCCTCGCGCAGGCAGGCGCGGGCCAGCGCGAGGCGACGGCGCTCTCCGCCGGAAAAATGCGCGCCGGCCTCGCCGATCCAGCCATCGAGCCCGCCGGGCAGCGCGCGCACCCGCGCGCCCAGCGCCATCTGGTCCAGCATCTCCCATAGCCGGTCGTCGGCGCGTGGATCGTTGGTGGAATCTGGCGCGCCGAGCAGCAGATTGTCGCGCACGCTGCCGCTGATCATCGCCGCGTTCTGCGGCGCGAGGCTGAACAGCGCGCGGGCGTGGGGCGGGCCGATGCGGTCCAGCGGCTGATCGCCGATCAGGATGCTTCCCGGCGGGATGGCGCGCAGCCCAAGCAGCGATTCCAGCAGCCTGGTCTTGCCCGCGCCCGACTGCCCGGTGAGCGCCAGCCGCGCGCCGGGAGCCAGCACCAGCGGCGCGGCGGTGCCCAGGATGGCCGGACCGAAGCTGATCGGCACGGCCGACAGCCCGTCGCCGCCGGTGGTGACTGTCGCCGGAGCCGCCAGGACCTCGTCCAGCCGGCCGGCGGCGGCGGCGAGCGCGCCGGCATCGTCGAACATGCGCGCGAGCCCGCCGGCCGCCTCCATCGCCGCCAGCGCCGCCAGCGCGGCCAGCGCGACCAGCGGCAGCGGCGCCGGCCCGGCCAGCCAGATCACCAGGGCGGCGGTGAGCCCGGCCAGCAGCGTCGGCGCGATCGCGGTTAGTCCGTCGGCGGACCAGCGGGCCAGGCGGGCGGCACCGAGCGGCTCGGCCTGCTCCATCAGTTGCGCGATGACCCGATCGGTGAGGCCGTGGCAATGCAGTTCCGGTCCGGTGGCCAGGACCGCGCCGAGCCGGTCGCGCAGCCGGCCACCGGTGGTGAGCAGGTCCGCCCCCGCCGCGCGGGTGAGCCGGGCGCTGAGCGCGAAGCCGAGCAGGGTCTGGAGCACCGCCATGGCGAGAAAGCCGAACGCCGCCGCGTCTCCAGCGAGCCCGACCAGCCCGACGCCGGCGAGCACCGCGGCCCCGGCGGCCCAGGGGGCGGCGCGACGGACGAACAGGGTCTCGATCGCATCGACATCCTGCACCAGCCGCGCGGTCGCCTCGCCCGAGGAGAGGGCGAGCGCGCGCTCCGGCGGGGCGGCGGCCAGACCGGCGAAGATCGCCGGCCGCAGCCGTGCCAGCGCGCCGAACGCCGCGGCGTGGCTGGCCAGGCGCTCGCCATAGCGGCCCAGCGTGCGGGTGATGGCGAACAGGCGGATGCCCGCGCTGGGCAGCAGATAATTGAAGCCGAGCACCGCCGCCGGCCCCATCGCGCCGGCGGCGGCGGCACCGGCGAGAAACCAGCCCGACACCCCGAGCAGCAGCACCGCCGCCAGCGCGGTCGCCGCCGCGGCGAGGCCGGCGAGCCGGAGCGGGGCGCGGGCCCGCGCAAGTTCGGCGCGCACCAGCCCGCGCAGGGCCGAGCCGCTCACAGCCGCACCACCTGGCCGGCGATCGCCGCCAGCGCCTCGGAGTGTGTCGCGATGAGAACCGTGCGGCCGGCGGCGGCGCGGCCGATCAGCGCGATCATCTCGGCCTCGGCGGTGGCATCGAGGTTGGCGGTGGGCTCATCCAGCAGCAGGATCGGCGCCGGCTTGAGCAGCGCGCGGGCGAGCCCGATGCGTCGGCGTTCGCCGCCGGACAGGCCCGAGCCGCGCTCATCGAGCAGCGCATCGAGCCCGCCCGGACGCGCGGCGAGCAGCGCGTCGAGCCCGGCCAGCCCGGCCACCTCGGCGATGCGCGCGCGCGGCGTGTCGGGCGCGGCGAGGGCGATGTTCTGCCCGATCGAGCCGGGCAGCAGGATCGGCGCCTGCCCGGCCCAGCCGATCAGCGGCGCGAAGGAGCCGGCCTCGCTCAGCTTCTGGCCGTCGAGCTCCACCTCGCCGGCGCAAAGGGGGGCGGCGCCGACCAGCAGGCGCAGCAGCGTGGTTTTGCCCGCCCCGGTCGGCCCCATGAGCGCGGCGATGCCGCCGGACGGGATGGCCAGATCGAGCGGGCCGATGCGCAGATCAGGCCCCGCGCCGGCAACCGCGGCGGCAAACCGCAGCCCCGGTGCGCGGCCCGGCGGCCGGACGCGAGGGGTGGGCGCGGGTGGGGTGGCCAGCACCGCCTCCAGCCGCTCGGCGGCGGCCTCGCCGAGCTGCTTGTCGTGGTAGGCGGCGGCCAGGCGGCGCATCGGCGCGTAGAACTCGGGCGCCAGCGCGAGCACGAAAAAGCCGGTGGCGAAATCGACGTGCTCCGGCAGGGCAAAGGGCAGCAGCCCGAGCAGGGCGAAGCCGGCATAAACCGCGACCAGCGCGACCGACAGGGCGGCGAAGAATTCGAGCCCGGCGGTGGAGATGAAGGCGATGCGCAGCACCGACAGGGTGCGCGCGCTCATCTCCCGCGCCGCGGTGCCGATGCGCGCGGTGGTCGCCGCCTCGGCCTGGAAGGCGAGCAGCAGCGGCAGCGCGCGCACCCGGTCGGCGAACAGGCCGGACAGGCGGGCCAGCGCGGCGAACTGGCGGCGGGATTGTTCGGCCGCGGCACCCCCGGCCAGGATCATCAGCGCCACGAACGGCAGCAGCGTCGCGGCCAGCAGGCCGGCGGCGACCAGGCTCGCCGAGGCGGCGGCGGCCAGCACCAGCAGCGGCCCGATGGCGGCGTTGGCGCGGGCGGGGGCGTAGCGGATCAGATAGGGGTCCAGCGCCTCGATCTCATCCACCGCCGCCGCTCCGGCGATGCCGGCGAGCGGGGCGGCGTCGGCGCGGGCGTGCAGCAGTGCCGCCAGCACGCGCTGCCGCCAATGGCGCTTGACCTGCCGCGCCCGCGTGGCGGCGGCCGTGGTCGCGGCCCACAGCGCCACCCCGCGCAGCATGGCGCAAAGTGTCAGTCCGGCCAGCCAGACCGCCGCGCCCGCCCGGTTCGGCAGGGCCAGCAGCGCCTGGGTCAGGCACCAGGCGAAGCCGATCGCGAGCAGGCTGTCCAGGACCAGCAGAAGCGGGGCGATGATGGCGCGCGGCGCGGCCGGCGGTGCGCAGAGACGGTCGATGGCGGTTTTAGATGAGAGTTTTCTAATTTAGAAAATCCTGCTATATGATGCGCGGCATCAGGGTGGCATGATCCTTCGCCCGGCCGTGACGGAGCAGGAGATGATCATGGACATGAGCGTTGTCGAGCTGTCCAGGCTGCAATTCGCGCTGACCGCGATGTATCATTTTCTGTTCGTGCCGCTGACGCTTGGGCTGTCCTTCATGCTGGTGATCATGGAGAGCCTGTGGGTGATGACCCGCCGGCCGGTGTGGCGCACCATCACCCGGTTCTGGGGGATGATTTTCGGCATCAATTTCGTGCTCGGCGTGGCCACCGGCCTGACCATGGAGTTCGAGTTCGGCACCAACTGGTCGTACTATTCCCATTACGTGGGCGATATCTTCGGCGCGCCGCTGGCGATCGAGGGGCTGATGGCGTTCTTCCTTGAAGCCACCTTCGTCGGGCTGATGTTCTTCGGTTGGGAGAAATTGTCGCGCCAGGCGCATCTGTTCGTCACCTTCATGGTCGCACTTGGCTCCAACCTGTCGGCGCTGTGGATTCTGGTGGCCAATGGCTGGATGCAGAATCCGGTCGGCGCGGCGTTCAACCCGCAGACCATGCGCATGGAGGTGACCAGCTTCGAGAAGGTGCTGTTCAACCCGGTGGCGCAGGCGAAATTCGTGCACACCGTCTCGGCCGGATATCTGACAGCGGCGACCTTCGTGTTCGGCATTTCCGCGCTGTACATGCTGCGTGGAAAATGGCCGGAGGTGGCGAAGCGTTCGATGACGGTGGCGGCCTCGTTCGGGTTGGCGGCTGCCTTGTCGGTGGTCGTGCTGGGTGACGAATCGGGGTATGCGCTCACCGACAACCAGAAGATGAAGCTCGCCGCGTTGGAGGCGATGTGGCAGACCGAGCCGGCGCCGGCCGGGCTCACGCTGGTCGGTTTTCCCTCGGTCGCCGATCGCACCACCTATGGCGCCATCAAGCTGCCCTATGTGCTGGGGCTGATCGCCACGCGCAGCTTCAACACGCAGGTCGAGGGCATTCTGCCGCTGGTGGCCAAGGCGCAGACGCGCATCGAGAGCGGCATGATCGCCTATGACGCGGTCGAGCAGCTCAAGGCCGATCCGACCGACCGGGTGGCGATGGCGATTTTTGAAACCCATCGCGCCGATCTGGGCTATGGGTTGTTGCTGAAGCGATATATCGCCGATCCGCGGCGCGCCGATGCCGCCACCATCCAGCGCGCGGCGTGGGACACGGTGCCGAACGTGCCGGTGATGTTCGTGCTGTTTCGCGCCATGGCCGG
>DAHWBL010000010.1 GCA_027323595.1 Acetobacteraceae bacterium
CATCGGCGGTGGACAGGCGCTTCATGCGGCGGCCTTCATGCCGCGGCCAGGGCGTCGCGGAAGCGGGCGACCCAGGCGCCGACCTCGCCCGGCCGAGTCTTGAGCGCGGTGCGGTTCACGATCAGCCGACGGGTCATCGGCGCGATCACCTCCACCTCGTCCAGCCCGTAGGCGCGCTGGGTGAAGCCGGTCTGCACCAGATCGACGATCACCCGCGCGAGCCCCAGCCCCGGCGCGAGCTCCATCGCGCCGTTCAGATGCACCACCTCGGCATGCTCCCCGCGCGCCGCGTAGTGCCGCCGCGCGATGGCGGGATATTTGGTCGCCACCCGCACGCTGGACCACAGCCGCGGATCGTCCTGTCCGGCCATGGAGGAGAGTTCGGCCACCGACACCCGGCACGCCCCGATGCCCAGATCGAGCGGCGCGTAGATTTCCGGATAATCGAATTCCATCAGCACATCGGCGCCGCAGATGCCGATCTGCGCGCCGCCGAAGGCCACGAAGGTCGCCACGTCGAACGGGCGCACCCGCACCACGTCCAGCATCGGGTCATCGGTGCCAAACCGCAGCCGCCGGCTGTCATCGTCGGCGTAATCATCGTCCGGCCGAATTCCCGCGCGCGCCAGCAGCGGCCCGCATTCGGCCAGAATGCGGCCCTTCGGCACGGCCAGGATCAACGGCGTCTGCGCCGCCGATTTCAGCGCGGCGGCGGGAAAGGGAGCGGTCATGGCCGGGCATCTAACACCGGGCCGTACGGGTGTGAAGGCCGCGCCCGACGCAGCGGTCTCACCCGCTCTGGCGACGCAGATACCACAACCCGGCCAGCCCGAACCCCAGCAGCGCGAGCGCCGGCGGCTCATCCACCGGCTGCGGGATGGCACGCAGCTGCACCGCGCCGAGCAGCGTGTCGGCATAGGGGCCGTTGGAATAGATGGTCTGCCGGCCCGAGGTCGCGGTGAAAACGCCGGTCACATAGTCGGTCACCGCCGAGATCGTGGGCGCGGCCACCAGATCGCCGAACACCATCAGCGCGGCGGAGCTGTTGGCGCCGTCCGAGAAGCTGGTTTGCCAGTTCGCGTCCCACGGCGACTCGAGCAGTTGCACCAGATAGGACTGCCCGACCGACAGGCCCGACAGCGACAGCATCATCGCGCTGCCATGGCCGTAGGCGGCGCCGCTGACCAGCGCGGCATAGGCCGGGTCCCAGCCGGTGAACAGCGACGGGTCGAACGAATAGGCGGCATAGGGCGAGACCGGCGACAGCAGGCCAGATTCGCCGCTGAGGGTGATGTCGGCGCTGGTAGCACCAAAGCTCACGCTGTTCACCGTCCCCGGTGTGCCGAAGGTGAGCGCCGCGACCAGGCTGCCGGTGGTGACGATGTCGCGCGCCGCCCCGGTCTCCGCCGCGACGGCGGACCAGGCGATCGGCGCGTTGGTGGCGTGCGCGCGGACCGACATCAGCGCGGGCAGCAGCACTGCCAGGACCAGCGCCAACCGCAGCGCGCCGACCAGGACCGCCATTTTGGCGGGCGACGAAGCATGTTTCATGCGAAAATCTAGGCATCCGGTTATTTCTATTCGGTAAAGATTTGTCCCCGCCTTCGCGCCAGCCCCGATTGCCCGCCGCCTGGAAAGCCGGCAGGCTCGCCATGCTGCAACCGCGAACCAGCCGGGGGACCATGGCGGAATTCGATCTGTGCCTGCGCGGGCGCCTGGTGCTGCCCGACCGGATCATCGAGGACGGGCACGTGGCGGTGCGCGACGGCGCCATCGCCCTGGTCGGCGAGGGCGCGATGCCGGCGGCGCGCGCGCGGCACGATCTGCGCGGCCTGTGGATCATGCCTGGCGCGATCGACGGCCAGACCCACGCCTGCAACCAGCTCGACCATGAGGGCATCGGCCGCGCCAGCCGGGCGGCGGCGGCCGGCGGGGTCACCAGCTTTGTCGACATGCCCTATGACGAGCCAGTGCCGATCACCGACGCGGCGCGCTTTTCCGCCAAGGCCGCGGTGGTGGCGGCGGATGCGCATGTCGATGTCGGGCTCTACGCCACCATCGCCCCGGCCGAGGGCTGCGCGCATCTCGACGCGCTGCTGGCGGCCGGCGCGCTGGCGTTCAAATTCTCCACCTATGAGGCACACCCGACGCGGTTTCCGCGGATCACCGACGATCTGCTGCACGCGGCGTTCGCCCGCCTCGCGCCGTCGGGCCTGCTGTGCGCCGTGCACAACCAGGACCAGGAGATGAGCCGCCGCGCGATCGACGCGGCGGTGGCGGCCGGCGATGTCGGGCCGGACGCCTACGCGGGCGCGCTGCCGCCGCTGGTGGAGGATCTGGCCACCGCGCGCATTTTCGAGCTGGGCGCCATCACCGGCGCGCGCGCCCACGCGGTGCACGTGTCCACCGGCCGCGGCCTCGCGCTCGCCGCCGCCTATCGCGCCATGGGCCACGCGATCAGCGCCGAGACCTGCGTGCAATATTTGATGCTGACCGACCAGGACGTCGCCCGGCTCGGCGCGCGGGCGAAACATTATCCGCCGATCCGCCCGGCGGCTGAAACCGAGCGTCTGTGGGAGGGCGTGATCGACGGCCAATGCGGCTTCGTGTCATCCGACCATGCGAGCTGGGCGCTGGCGCACAAACAGGATCCGTCCTTCTTCGCCTGCGCCGCCGGCGGGCCGGGGCTGGAGACCTTGCTGCCGGCGTTCTGGACCGGCTGCGCCGAGCGCGGGCTGGGGCCGCTGCTGGTGGCGCGCATGCTGGCCGAAGGGCCGGCGGCGTCGTTCGGGCTGGCGCGCAAGGGGCGGATCGCGGTGGGGTGCGACGCCGATTTCGCGGTGCTGGAGCCGGGGCGCTTCGTGCATGACGCGAGCCGCGCGCAGGCGGCGGTGCATTGGAGCGCGTTCGACGGCCGCGCCATGGCGGTGCGCGTGGCGGCCAGTTTCGTGCGTGGCCTGTGCGTGTGGGATGGCGGTGCTATTGTCGGGCCCGCCGGGCATGGCCGGCTGCTGCGACCAGGAGACACCGATGCGATTAACTGAGACGGCGCGAGGGGTTTTCGTGATCGCGGTGACCCCGTTCACCGAGGATGGCGGTCTTGATCTGGCCAGCACCGACCGGCTGGTGGAGTTCTATCTGGAACGCGGCGCGACCGGCCTCACCATCCTTGGCATCATGGGCGAGGCGCCGAAGCTGGGTGCCGAGGAATCCCGCGTGTTCGTGCGCAGGGTGCTGGCGCGGGTGGCCGGGCGGGTGCCGGTGGTGGTGGGGGTGTCCTCGCCGGGCTTTGCCACCATGTCCGAGCTGACCGCCGACGCGATGGATGCCGGTGCCGCCGGCGTGATGGTGGCCCCGCCCGCGGCACTGCGCACCGACGACGAGCTGGTGACCTATTTCAGCCAGGTGGTGGGCGCGCTCGGCGCCGAAGTTCCCTGGGTGTTGCAGGATTTTCCGCAGGCGACCGGCGTGCGGATCAGCCTGGCCGTGCTGCGCCGGGTGTTCGCCCAATTGCCGAGCTGCGTGATGCTGAAGCATGAGGACTGGCCGGGGCTGGCGAAAATCTCCGCGGTGCGCGCCGATGAGGCGGCCGGGCAGCGGCGGGTGTCGATCCTGTGCGGCAATGGCGGGCTGTTTTTGCCCGAGGAGATGGATCGCGGCGCCGACGGCGCGATGACCGGCTTTGCTTTCCCCGAGATGATGGCTGCCGTGGTCGCCGCGCACGAGGCCGGAGATCGCGCCCGCGGGCAGGATGTTTTCGACGCCTATCTGCCGCTGTGCCGCTATGAGCAACAGGCCGGGATCGGGCTTGCGGTGCGCAAATTCGTGCTCGCCCGGCGCGGCGCCATCGCCAGCGCGAAACTGCGCGCGCCCGGACCCGCCTTGTCCGCGCGCGACGTGGGCGAGGTGACTTTCCTGCTCGACCGCCAGACGCGGCGGCTGGAATCGCTCGGCTAGAACACAGGCTTTGACAAGGATACGACGATGGATCTCGGAATCACGGGCAAACGGGCGCTGGTGATCGGCGCCAGCAGCGGGCTCGGCGCGGCGGTGGCGCACGTGCTGGCGCAGGAGGGAGCGACGGTGTTCGCGGCCGCCCGGCGGGTGGAAAAGATCGCCGCCGGGGCGGTCGGGCCCGGGCAGATCCACGCCCGAAAGCTCGACACCGCCGACGTCGGCGCGATCGAGGCGCTGGTGGCCGAATTGCTGCCCGAGGGCGTCGATATCCTGGTCAATAATTGCGGTGGCCCGCCGCCCGGCGGCGCGCTCGACACGACGCGCGAGGCATGGACCGGCCAGTTCGCGCCGATGGCGGCGAACATCTTTCATCTGACCTCGCTGCTACTGCCCGCCATGCTCGCGCGGCGCTGGGGGCGGGTGATCACCATCGGATCGTCAGGTGTCGAACAGCCCTTGCCGCGACTGGTGATTTCCAATGGGCTGCGCGCCGCCGTCGCCGGCTGGTCGAAGACGCTGGCGAGCGAGGTGGCGGCCATGGGCGTGACCGTGAACATGGTCCTGCCCGGGCGCATCCGCACCGAGCGCACCGCGCAGATCGACGGCGCGGCGGCGACCCGCGCGGGCGGATCGGTGGAGCAGGTGGAGGCGGAATCGACCGCGCTGATCCCGGCCGGGCGCTATGGCGACGCGCGCGAATTCGCCAACGTGGTGGCCTTCCTCGCCGGCACGCCGAGTTCGTATGTCACCGGCACGATGGTCCGGGTGGATGGCGGGCTGATCCGCGGCGTGTGAAACTATCCTGGCCGGCGGCGGAACAATGCGGCGCGCTGGTCGGCCGGCAAGCCCGCGAGCTGCGCGTGCGGCTCGGGCAGCCCCATCGGGAACGGCCAGTCCGAGCCGAACAGAATGTGGTTCTGCCCATGCACGCTGGCGGCCAGCGCGTGTGCGGCGGGATCATGGGCGATGCAGTCCACCCACAGACGGCGCAGCAAGGATGCTGGTGGCGGCAGGGACAAATCCATATCCGGTCGGCTGGTGTCAAAGCCGCGTTGCAGCCGTCCGGCGAGGATGGCGGTGATGCCGCCGGCATGGGCGAGACAGATTTTCATCGCCGGGTACCGATGCGGCACACCGCCCAGCACCAGATGCGCGGCGGCGATGCCGGTCTCGACCGGGTTGCCGACCAGATTGCCCAGATAGAACGGCGCGAGCCGCGCGTCGTCGGATTCGCCAGGATGGATCAGCAGAAAATGCCCCGCGTCGGCGAGCGCGCGCCATAGTGGCTCATAGGCGCTGTCGGACAGGCCGCTGCCTTGCGCTTGGCCGGACGCCATCGAGAACCCGGCCTCATGCGCGCCGAGCGGCTCGGCGGCGATGGCGGCGGCAAGCACTGGATGCTCGACCGGCAGATGGCGCAATGCCGCGAGCCGCCCGCCCGCTCCGCCCGCCAGCGCGGCCAGGCCGGTGTTGAGAAACTCCACCCACGCGGCGGCCTCGGGCAGGGGCAGATGCGGGCGATAGGTTGGCGGCGGGGCGGAAATCCAGGCGGTGGCGACCTGGTGCAGGTCCATCCAGTCCAGCAGCGCCTGGCGGCGGAACAGCGGCTTGAGCCCGATCGCGTGGCCATCGATGCGCAGAACCTCGTCCGACCCGTTCCAGTTAACACCTGCGAATTTTTCGATCTGCGGGCCGGTGGGGATGAGGTGGGCATGCACGTCGAGCATGATCGTGGCCGGATGTGGGTCGTTGGGTGTTTCAACCATGTCGCACCTCTCCAAGCCAGGGTCGCAGCAGCATCTCGATCCCCGCGACCGCCGCGTACAGCACCATGCCGAGCACGGCCAGCGCGGTGAGCGCGGCGAACGCCATGGCGGTGTTCAACTGCGCGTTGGCCACCAGCAGAAGATTGCCCAGCCCATCATCGGAGCCGACGAACTCGCCGATCACCGCGCCGATGACGGCGAGCGTGACGGCCACCTTCGATCCGGCAAGAATGAAGGGCAGGGCAGCAGGAAAGCGGACCTTGCGGAATGTTTGAAACTGCGTCGCCCGGTTCACCCGCGCCAGTTCCAGCAGCTCCGCCGAGGTGCCGCGCAGCCCGGCCGCGGTATCGACCACGATGGGAAAAAACGCCACCAGCGCGGCGATGGCGACCTTTGATTCCATGCCGGTGCCGAGCCAGATCAGCACGATCGGCGCCAGCGCCACCTTCGGCAGGGATTGCGTGGCGATCAGCAACGGATAGAACATCCGGTCGAGCAGCCGGGAGCTGACGATCCCCACCGCGATCGGCACACCGACGATGAAGGCGAGCAGAAAGCCATACAGGCTCTCGCGCAATGTCACCCAGCCCTCGACCGCCAGCAGCGCGGCGTTGTCCTGCACCGAGCGCGCCACGAGCAGCGGCGGCGGCAGGATGGCCGGCGAGATGCCCAGCACCCGCACGCCGATCTGCCAGCAGGCCAGCAGCAGAAAAAGCCCTGTGGCAGGCAACAACATACGTGACACCCTACGCATCGGGATGCACCACGCCCAGTGCGGTGCCGGCCTGTCGTTCGAGCTGGGTGAAAGCGGCGCTGTAGCGCGTCGCCGCGCTGCGCGGATAGGGCAGGGTGACGCGGATGCGCTGGGTGATACGTCCCGGACGGGCAGAAAAAACCAGAATATCGTCGGCCAGATACACCGCTTCGGAAATGCTGTGGGTGACGAACACCACCGTGGTCGCCGACATGCGGCGGATGTCGAGCAGCAGGTCGTGCATCTCCATGCGGGTGAGTTCGTCGAGCGCACCGAAAGGCTCGTCCATCAGCAGCATCGATGGCTCATGGATCAATGCCCGGCACAGCGCCACGCGCTGCTTCATGCCGCCCGACAATGCCATCGGACGCTGATCCACGAAGGCGGAAAGCCCGACCATCGCCAGCAGGTCGCGCGCGCGTGCCTTCGCCGCGGGGCCGGCGCGGCCGAGGATTTCCATCGGGAACATCACATTGGCCAGCACCGTGCGCCAGGGCATCAGGTTCGGCGTCTGGAACACGAAGCCGACATCCTCGGCCGGGCCGGTGACGCGGCGGCCGCGGATTTCGACATGTCCCACCGAAGCCGTGGTGAGGCCTGCGATGATGTTGAGCAGCGTGGTCTTGCCGCAGCCGCTGGGCCCGAGCAGCGCCACCAGCTCACCCTGGGCGATGTCATATTCCACTGCCTGCAACGCGATCGTCTGGAACCGGCCGCGCGGCTCGCCGAAGGATTTGCCAACCCCCAGAATGCGCGCGAACGGCTCGGCGGCTGTGGTCGCGCTTGCGATGGCGGCACTCACGGCAGGATGGGTGGGTTGGGCAGAAAATCCGCATCGACCAGGCTTCCGACCGGAACCGATTTCGCGCCGTCCGCGCCAAGGATCAGGGTCTCGCTCGCCTGCATGGTCGCCATGTCGAATGTGCCGAGGCCCGCTGCGCGTGTCTGTTCGGTGAGCACGAGGCGGTTGACGATGTCGATCTCCTGGCGCGCGATCGCGGGGTCCAGGCCCTTGACCGCGCGGCTCACGATGGCGGCGGCCTCATCGGGGTGTTCGATGCTGTATTTCCAGCCCTGCAAAGAGGCTTTCACGAACGCGCGCACCGTGTCGGGGTGGTCGCGGATGGTGTCCTGGCGAACCACGATGCTGTTGGAATAAAGCTGCAATCCGAAATCCGCCAGCAGCAGCATGCGCGCCTGGTCGGCGCCGACGGCGCCGACCAGGCCGGGCATCGACATCGCGAAGCTTTCCGATGCCTTCAACTTGCCGGCCACCAGCAGGCTGATGCGCGCCGCCGGATCGACGTTGGTGTAGCTGACCTTCGATGGATCAAGCCCGCGCTGGAGCATGAAGGCGTGCACCACCTGCTGGGTGAAGCTGCCGGCGCCGCTGCCGATGGTGAGGCCTTCGAGCTGTTCGGGGCGGGTGACGTTGGCGCC
>DAHWBL010000445.1 GCA_027323595.1 Acetobacteraceae bacterium
ACCCGACGGCAAGGTGACGGCAAGCGAGCCGCAGCGAAGTCCGGCGCAGACGCGCGCGAGGATGGCGGCGTGAAGCCTGTTCGCGCGCGGCAGCATCGGCAGCGACGCGGACAGGGTGTTGGCTTCGCTCATGGTCTTTCCTCACGTATGACGAGGGTGATCGGTTCGCCGGGCGGGCGCGGGCGTGGGCGCAACACGAGGCCCTTGCGCCAAAGTTTCAGCGCCTCCCAATGAATGCCGGCAAGCACACGCAGCGCGAGCAGTGGATGGGCGATGAAGGCGCGCAGCAACCCGGAATCTGACAGAACCCGGCGACGTCCGTTGAAGGCCGCGTACAGCATGGGGCCTGCCTCGTCGGCGACCTCGATGCCAAGGCTCACGCGCGCGCCTGGCGGTTCGATGCGAAAGCGGTAGACGAGGTCCATCGCCATGAAGGGCGAGACGTAGAAATTCTTGTCGCAGCATTGGCGGACCAGCACCTCGCCGCCAGGTGCGACCGGAATGAGATAGGAGTGGCGCTGCTTGAAGGTGTTGTTCACCTCATAGACCATCGCATGCAGGCGGCCATCGGCAGCGTGGCAGAAATAGACGGTGAGCGGGTTGAACACCATGCCGAGCACGCGCGGCATGCACAGAACCAGGATGCGCCCGCCGGCGGGATCAAGCCCGGCGCGGCGCAGGGCGTCGGCGATCTGGGCGCTGAGCGGGCGGGCGCTGCCGTCGCCATGGTCGCGATCATGGAAGCTGAACAGCGCGGCGCGGTTGTGGCCGAACAGGGCCAGGCGGGCGGAGAGTTGCGGCAGTTCATCGAGATCGAGCAGAAGATTGAGCATGCGATAGCGCAGCCGGTGGCGCACCGGGCGGGTGCGCGCATGCACCACGCTGCCCAGATACAACGCCGAGTTCATGCGCCGACCGGCTCGCGACAGATGCGCGCGCAGTCATCAGGCACGTCCCACGGGCGGCGCAGACCACCGAGCTGTTCGGCGACCGCGAGCCCCGCCTGAAGGCCGTCTTCGTGGAAGCCCGCGCCGAACCACGCGCCGCAATACCAGGTGCGGCGGGTGCCTTGCAGCGACCACAGCGCGCGCTGTGCCCGCAATGCGGTGGCATCGAATTGCGGGTGGTCGAAATATTCCTCGTGGATGATCGCCTCCGGCTCGATCGGCGGGTTCAGTGACACGAAAATCTGACGCTCGCCGGGCAGCGATTGCAAGCGGTTCATCCAGTAGGTGACGCACAGGCCGCCATCGGTGCGGTCGATATAGTTCCAGCTTGCCCAGGCGGCGCGGCGGAGCGGCATCAGACGCGGGTCGGCGTGCATCACCACCCGGTTGGCGGCGGTGCGCACCGCGCCGAGCAGGGCAATTTCGGTATCGGAAGGATCGGCGAGCATGGCGAGCGCGGTGGGGGCGTGGGTGGCGAGCACCACATCGTCAAAACGCTCGGTGTGGCCTGCGTCGTCGCGCACCAGCACGCCGTCGGCATCGCGCCACACCGCGACAACGCCTCGTCCGAGCCGCAGGCCGGCGGCGAAGGGCGCGATCAGGGGGCGGATATAGGCGCTGCTGCCACCCTCCACGGTGCGCCAGACCGGGCGGTCGCGCAGTTTGAGCAATCCGTGATTTTCACAGAAACGGATGAAAGCCGTGGCGGGATAGGCGCCGACCTCGGCGGCCGGGGTGGACCAGATCGCGGCGGCCATGGGCAGCAGATGATCCTGCACGAACCCCGCGCCATAGCCACGGCCGCGCAGATAGGCATCGAGGCTGATCAGATCATGTTCCAATGCGGGCGCGTCCATCGGCGCCTCGCGATAAAAGCGCAGCAGATCGCGCAGCATCGCCCAAAAGCGCGGGCGCAACAGGTTCGCCGGCTGGGCAAACAGGCCGCGCAGATCGGTGCCGGCATATTCCACCCGCCCGCCATCCAGCGACACCGCGAAGGACATGTCCGAGGCGCGGGTGCGCACGCCAAGATGGCGGAACAGGGCGACGAGATTGGGGTAGGTGGCTTCGTTATAGACGATGAAGCCCAGATCGACCGGACCGACGCCCGCGACCGCGATGGTGCGGGTGTGACCGCCCGGACGGGCGGCCTTTTCATAGACAGTGACATCGCGCGACTGCGCCAGCAGCCAGGCCGCGGACATGCCCGAAATGCCGCTGCCGATCACCGCGACGCGCCGCCTGGGATTATGTCCGCTCATTCAAACCCTCGCATATCAGGCATCCGCAGTTTGGCCATGCTGGCGCGTCGCTTCACTCGGTTCCATAACGGCTCGCCGCCGCGCTTGGATCACCGGTGATCCAAATCAGCGGGCCGTGCGTTATGGTGCCATGCATGGGATGTTCGAC
>DAHWBL010000060.1 GCA_027323595.1 Acetobacteraceae bacterium
CACGTACAGCGGATACAGCAAAATGGTCGGCACCGAATACAGCCCGGCAAGCAGCGGATCGAACACCAGCACCGCATAGGCCGAGCGGCTGACCAGATAGCCGATGAGACAGCCGCTGATGGAGGCGATCGCAAACGCGAACACCAGCTCGGTCAGCGTGACGCTCATGTCCGGCCAGAACCCGCCCGAGACGATCAACTTCGCGAACTGCGTCCACACCGCCGGCAGCGGCGGCAGGATCAGCGGGCTGACCTTGCCGTTCATCACCGCCCACTGCCAGGCGAGCCCAGCGACGACCAGAAAACCAAGCTGCGCTGCGCGCTGATACAAAAACTCCATCCGGCGCATCAGGACGTCACCGTCGCCGTCATCTCCATCGTCCGGCGCACCTCGTCATGCAGCAGCTCATACAGATCGTTGCGCATGCGCGTCAGCTTGTCCGACGTCATGAAGCCGCGCTGGCGCGGATGGGGCTCATCCACCGTCAGGATGGTCTTGATCCGCCCCGGACGCGCCGAAAACACCGCGACCCGGTCGGCCAGGAACACCGCCTCGACCAGGCTGTGGGTCACGAACACGATGGTCTTGCCGGTGCGCGCCAGCAGCACCGACAAATCCTCGCCCAGAACCATGCGCGTCTGCTCATCGAGTGCCGCGAACGGTTCATCCATCAGCAGAATGTCGGTCTGCAACGCCAGCGCGCGCGCCAGCTGCGCGCGCTGCTTCATCCCGCCGGACAACTGCCGCGGATAATGCTGCGCGAAGTGTTCGAGCTTCACCGCCGCCAGCGCATCCCTGGCGCGCTCCACCCGCTCGGCCCGGCTGGTGCCCTGAAAGGCGAGGCCAAGCAGAATATTGTCAAAAATCGTGCGCCACGGAAACAGCGCCGCCTCCTGAAACACGAACGCGACCTTCTGCGGCAACGGCCCACGCACCGGCGCGCCATCCACCAGAACCTTGCCGGCGCTGGGCCTGGCAAGTCCGGCGATACAGTTCAGCAGCGTGCTCTTGCCGCAGCCCGACGGGCCGATCAGGCACAACAGCTCACCGCGCGGAATATCAAGCGACGCCTCCTCCAGCGCGACCACCCGGCGCGGATCACCCACCGCGCCAAATGCCTGCGACACCTGCCGGACCTCGATCGCGGCGCTCACGCGGACACCACACGAAGCGGCCACGCGGCCGCGATGATCGGATCGATGTGAGGCACGTTTCTTCTCCCTGGCGACATGGCGGCCGGCCTGAACTGTGGGCCACCTGACCCACCATATAGACCACCCGCTCCGCTCGCGTCCATGATTTCAACGCCAGCCGTGACCGCGGACTTGCGTTTGCATCTCCAAGACAGGATGTTGCGCCGAATGCAATGGCTGATCGCGCCGGCGCCGATCGGCGCCGCGTCGGGGAGGGATCACATGAACGATATCCTGGACGGCGAGGCCGCCGTCGCGGCACTCGAAGACCAGCGCTTCGCCGCCATGCGCGCGCAGGACTGGGGCGAGCTCGATCGCCTGCTGTCCGACGATCTCACCTACACCCATTCCTCCGGGGTCCGTGACAGCAAGACCGATTATCTGCGCGCGATGCAGGCGGGCATCTATCGCTACTTCTCCATGGAGGTGAAGGAACGCCGCGTCCGCCTGTTCGGCGACACCGCCCTGGTGTTCAGCCGGGTGGTCACCTCCCTGGCCTCCAAGGGCGTCGACAAGCTCCTCGACAACGTCACCCTCGCGGTTTGGGTCCGCGACCACGGCGCATGGCGCATGGTCGCCTATCAGCCGACGATGATGCCCAAAACCTGACCCCGCATGGTCGCCGCCTTCACCTATGAGGCCCTGCCGGCGCGCGTGCGCTTTGGCTCCGGCACCCTCGCCTGCCTGCCCGACGAGCTGGACCGCGCCGGCAAACGCCGCGCGCTGGTGCTGTCCACCCCCCAGCAGCGCGACCAGGCCGAACGGGTCGCAGCCCTGATCGGGCCGCGCGCCGCCGGCATTTTCAGCGATGCAACCATGCACACCCCGGTCGGGGTGACACGCGCCGCGCTGGACGCCGCGCGTTCGCTCGATGCCGACTGCACGGTCGCGGTCGGCGGCGGCTCCACCACCGGGCTCGGCAAGGCGGTGGCGCTGCGCACCGGGCTGATGCAGTTCGTGGTGCCGACCACCTATGCCGGCTCGGAAATGACGCCGATCCTCGGGCAGACCGAGGACGGCCGCAAAACCACCCAGCGTGATGCCGCGATCCTGCCCGAGGTCGTCATCTATGATGTCGATCTGACCATCGGCCTGCCCGCGGACCTGTCCGCCACCTCGGGCATGAACGCCATCGCGCACGCGGTGGAGGCGCTCTATGCGCGCGATCGCAACCCGATCATCTCCCTGATGGCCGAAGACGCGATCCGCGCGCTCGCCCGCGCGCTGCCGGCCATCGCGGCGCATCCGGCGGACCCGCAGGCACGATCCGACGCGCTCTATGGCGCCTTTCTCTGCGGCTGCTGCCTCGGCGCGGTGGGCATGGCGCTGCACCACAAGCTGTGTCACGTGATCGGCGGCAGCTTCGATCTGCCGCACGCCCAGACCCACACGATCATCCTGCCGCACGCCACCGCCTACAACGCAGCCGCCGAGCCCGAGGCGATGGCCCGCATCGCCGCGGCCCTTGGCGCCGACGACGCGGCGCAGGGCCTCTATGACCTCGCCGGGCGGATCGGCGCGCCCCGCGCGCTGCGTGATCTTGGCATGCCCGAGGCCGCCATCGACCAGGCGGCGCGCGAGGCGGTGCAGAACCCCTATTGGAACCCTCGCGCGATCGAGCCCGAGCCGATCCGGGCACTCATCGCCCGCGCCTGGGCCGGCCTGCCACCGCTCGGTGCATAAAAATGCCGCGCGGTGATAGGCTGCCCGCCGCATCTGGCCGGGCGTGATCCCACCGGCCTCCATTTTCCGCCGAAAGCGAGACCTGACCCGATGAATGCAGCGATCCAGATCGTGATCGGAGGCCTTTTGCAGGGCAGCGTGTTCGCGCTGCTCGCGCTGGGCCTGTCGCTGGTCTACCGGGTCACCGGTGTCGTCAACCTGTCCCAGGGCGCCTTCTGCGTCTTCGGCGCGCTGCTGATGTACAGCCTGCAGGTGGTCTGGCACGTCCCGACGCCGATCGCCATCCTCGGCGCCACCCTGGGCTCGGCCGGGTTCGGCCTGGTCCTGGGCGCGACCACCTTCGTCCCGGGCATCGCCAGGCTGCCGGTGAGCTCGATGCTGGTGATGACCGCCGGCCTGCTCACATTGATCGAGGGCGTGCTGCTGATCATCTGGTCGAGCCAGCCCTACGCCCTGCCGCCCTTCTCCGGCGAGGCGCCGATCCAGTTCTGGGGAATCCGCGTGCCCAGCCAGGGCTTCTGGCTGGCCGGCACCACCGCGATGATCATCATCGCGATGCGCTGGCTGCTGCTGCGCACCCGTGCCGGGCTCGCCCTGCGCGCCTGCGCGGAAAACCGCCTCGCCGCGCGCCTGATGGGCATCGATGTCGCCTGGATGACCATGCTCGCGTTCGTCCTCGCCGCGGTCATCGCCGCCCTGGGCGGCATCGCCTCCGCCCCGATCACCTCGGTCGAGTTCGACACCGGGCGGTTCTTCACCAATTTCGGCTTCATCGCGGTGGCGATCGGCGGCATCACCAGCTTCCTGGGCTCGATCGTCGGCGGCCTGTTCATCGGCGTGACCGAGCAACTGGCCGCCGGCTATGTGTCGTCGCTGTTCGCCAACGGCCTGGCGCTGGCGATGCTTCTGGGCATGCTGATCTGGCGGCCGAACGGCCTGTTCAGCGCCGGGCCGGCGCGGCGCTCCGACGTGCGCGAGGAGCAGCGCATCCATCGCGCCATCATCCGCATCGAGGGGCGCGGCGGCGCCGCCTTCGCGCTGCTGGCGATCGCGGTGCTGGCGGCCCTGCCGCTCATTCTGCCGGCCGGCGGCACATTGAACTCGCTGGTGATCACGCTGATCCTGTTCATCGCCGTGCTCGGACTGGACGTGCTGATGGGCTTCGCCGGCCAGGTGAGCCTTGGGCAGTCCGGCTTCATGGCGGTCGGCGGCTATGCCGCGGCCATCCTGGCAACCAGCTATGACTGGGAGCCGCTGGCCGGCCTCGCGGTCGGCATGGCGCTGGCGGTGGTGTGCGCCCTGCTGCTCAGCCTCATCACCTCGCGGCTGCGCGGGCATTATCTGGCGCTCGCGACACTGGCCTTCGGCCTGCTGGTGGACAGCCTCACGGTCGGACTGTCGGACCTCACCGGCGGCCCGTCCGGCCTCGTGGGCATCCCATCCTTCAGCATCGGCAGTTGGAGCGTCGATGATCCGGTCACCATGTGGTACCTCGTGCTCGGGCTCACCGTCGTGCTGCTGGTGCTGCTGTGGGCGGGCATGCGCTCGCAGTTCGGCCGCTCGCTGAAAATGGTCCGCGCCGACCAGACCGCGGCCGCGGCACTCGGGGTCAAGGTGGCGCGGGTCAAGCTCGCGGCGGTGGTGATCTCGGCGGCCCTCGCGGCATTGTCCGGCGGGCTCTACGCGTTTTATTTCCACTATCTGTCGCCCGAGATGGTCGGCACCCAGCGCAGCTTCGAGATGATCGCCATGCTGGTCGCCGGCGGCGAGGGAACCCTGGTCGGGCCGCTGCTCGGCGTCGCGCTGCTCACCCTGCTGCCGCAGATTTTCCAGCCCTTCGCGCTCTACAAGACCTTCGCCGAGGGCGCGCTGCTGGTCGCCGCGTTCCTGTATCTGCCGGAGGGAATTTTCGGCGCGCTGGTGATGCTGGCGCGATGGCTCACCCGCCGTCGCGGCCGCACCCTCGCGCCGGCGGCACCGTGACAGATTGCTGCCACACAATGATGCCAGAAGAGGCCACGCATGGTTGACGAGGCAAAATCCGTGAATCCGCTCCAGCAACTCGAAGCCGCCGGCCAGTCGCCCTGGCTTGATTTCGTCCGCCGCAGCCTGATCGAGCGCGGTGAGATCGCCGCCATGGTCGCCGCCGACGGGCTGAAGGGCATGACCTCCAACCCCTCCATCTTCGAGAAGGGCATCGGCGAGTCCGACGAATACACCGCCCTGTTCAACGCATTTCTCGCCGGCGGTGACCGCGGCGTGTCGGAGATCTACGAGCATCTGGCCGTGGCCGACATAAAAGGCGCGGCCGACGCGCTGCATCCGGTGTTCGCGCGCACCTCCGGTCGGGACGGATATATCAGCCTCGAAGTATCCCCATATCTCGCCCGCGACGCGGCGGGCACCGTGGCCGAGGCCCATCGGCTGGCCGCCATGGTCGCGCGTCCCAACCTGATGGTCAAAGTGCCGGCGACCCCGCAATGCATCCCCGCCATCGGCCAGTTGATCGCCGACGGGCTCAACATCAACGTCACATTGCTGTTTTCGGTCAGCGCCTACGAAGCCGTCGCCGACGCCTATATCAGCGGCCTCGAACGGCGCGCCGCCGCCGGTCTGCCGATTTCGTCGATCGCCTCGGTGGCAAGCTTCTTCGTCAGCCGCATCGACGTCGCCGTGGAAAAGGCACTGGCCGGCAACGAGGCGGCCGGGCAATTCCGCGCCAAGGTGGCGATCGCCAACGCCAAACTCGCCTATCAGCGCTATCTGGCGATGTTCAGCGGGCCGCGCTGGCAGGCGCTCGCCGCCAAGGGGGCGATGACCCAGCGCCTGCTGTGGGCCTCCACCGGCACCAAGGCCGCCGACCTCTCCGACGTGCTCTATGTCGAAACCCTGATCGGCAAGGACACGGTCAACACCATGCCGCCCGCGACGATGGACGCATTTCGCGACCATGGCCGCGTTCTGACCGACGCGATCGAGCAGGACGTGCCCCAGGCGCGCGCCCTGCTCGACGCGCTGGCAGGGCAGGGGGTGTCGCTCGACGCCATCACCACGCAGCTGGTCGATGACGGCGTGCGCCTGTTCGCCGACAGCTTCGATGCCCTGCTCGGCGCCGTCGCGCGTCGCCGCCGGCTTGCCCTGGCACCCAAAGCCTGCGGACAGAGCTTTTCCCTGCCCCGCGAGCTGCAGGACGCGCTCGACGCGCAAGCCGGGCGGTGGCGGCGCGATGGGCGGATCCGCCAGCTCTGGGCCGGCGCGTCCGCGCTGTGGACCGGTGCGGACGAAGGCCGCTGGCTGGGCTGGCTCGACGCCCCACGCGCCGCGAGCACCGAACTGGCGACACTCCAGGCCTTCGCCGCCCGGCTCATCGGTTCGGTGCAGGCATCGCACGTGGTTCTGCTCGGCATGGGCGGCTCCAGCCTGGGCCCCGAGGTTCTCGCCGAAACCTTCAGCAGCCAGGCCGGCTGGCCACGCTTTCACATGCTGGATTCCACCGACCCGCAACAGATCGCAGCGCTGGACGCCGAGCTGGATCTGGCGCGAACCATCTTCATCGTGTCCTCGAAATCCGGCAGCACGCTCGAACCCAGCGCCTTCCTCGCCTATTTCCTGGCCCGCGCGCGCGCCACGCTGGGCGCACAGGCGGGCGGGCATTTCGTCGCGGTGACGGACCCCGGATCGAAACTGGAATCGCTCGCCAAAGCCGAGGGCTTCGCCGCCTGCTTCGCCGGAACCACCAGCATCGGCGGTCGCTACTCGGTGCTCTCGCCGTTCGGCCTCGTGCCGGCGGCGCTGATGGGGCTCGACCTGCCCGCCCTGGTGCGCGGCGCGCAATCGATGGCGCACGCCTGCGGCAGCGACGTCCCTCCCGCCGAAAACCCCGGCGTTCAGCTCGGGCTTCTGCTCGGCGCGGCCGGCCGCGCCGGCTTTGACAAGGTGACGTTCCTGTCCTCCCCGGCGTTGCGCGCGCTCGGCGCGTGGCTCGAACAACTGATCGCGGAATCGACCGGCAAACACGGGCACGGGCTGCTGCCGGTGGATGGCGAACCGGTCGGCGTGCCCGGCGCCTACGGCACCGATCGCCTGTTCATCCATCTCACCCTGCTCGGTGAGACCGACGAGGCGCACAGCGCCGCCGTCGCCGCACTCGCCCAGGCCGGCCACCCGGTCGCGCGCATCGTCGTGCCGGCGCTCGCCGACATCGGCGGCGAGTTCTTCCGCTGGGAGCTGGCAACCGCGGTGGCCGGCGCGGTGCTGGGCATCAACCCGTTCGACCAGCCGGATGTCGAAGCCAGCAAGATCAAAACCCTGGAACTGACCAGGGCGGTCGAGACATCCGGAACCCTGCCCGCGCCGCCGGCGATTTTCACGGCCGACGGACTGGCCCTGTTCGCCGACCCCGCCAACGCCGCCGCATTGGGAACGCACGACAGCCTCCAGGGGTACCTCCGGGCGCATTTCGCCCGCGCCGGCGCGGGAGACTATATCGCGCTGCTCGCCTATCTGGCCCAGAACAGCGCGCATATCGGCGTGCTGCAGGGCCTACGCCTGCGGCTGCGCGACCGGCTGCGGGTTGCAACCAACGTGCAGTTCGGCCCGCGATTCCTGCATTCGACCGGCCAACTCTACAAAGGCGGGCCAAAGACCGGCCTGTTCGTGCAAATCACCGCCGCGGACGCCCACGACATCGCGGTTCCCGACCACCGGCTGAGCTTTGGCACCATCAAGGCCGCGCAGGCACAAGGCGACTTCACCGTGTTGTGTGAACGTGGCCGGCGCGCGCTGCATGTGCATCTCGACGCCGTCGAACCTGGATTGCAGCGCCTGGCCAGGGCGGTGGAACTCGCCCTCGATTAGGCGCAGGGTCGGCATCTTCGCGGGGAGGTGCAGATGGAAATTGGCATTGTCGGTCTGGGTCGCATGGGCAGCAACATCGCCCGCCGGCTGATGCGCGCGGGGCACCGCTGCGCGGTGTTCGACACAAACCCCGACCAGGTCGGCAGCCTCGCCGGCGAAGGCGCGATCGGCGCGCAATCCCTCGCGGACCTCGTCGCCCGGCTCGATGCCCCGCGCGCGATCTGGGTCATGTTGCCCGCCGGCGAGGTGACCGAACAGACCGTCAACCAGCTCGCGCGGCTGCTCGGGCGAGACGACATCGTCATCGATGGCGGCAACAGCTTCTACAAGGACGACATCCGCCGCGCCGAGGCGCTCGGCGCGGCCGGGATCAATTATATCGATGTCGGAACGTCTGGCGGCGTATGGGGGCTCGAGCGCGGCTATTGCCTGATGATCGGCGGCCCCGACCAGGCGGTGCGCAGGCTCGATCCGATTTTCGCCGCCCTCGCCCCAGGCGCCGGCGCGATCCCCCCGACGCCGGGGCGGCAGGGCCGTGATCCGCGCGTCGAACAGGGCTATCTTCACGCCGGTCCGGTCGGGGCCGGGCACTTCGTCAAGATGGTTCACAATGGCATCGAATACGGTCTGATGCAGGCCTATGCCGAAGGTTTCGACATCCTGCGCCACCGCGCCGACGCCGCGCTGCCCGACGCCGAGCGCTTCGATCCCGACCTGGCCGACATCGCCGAGGTGTGGCGCCGGGGCAGCGTCATTTCCTCCTGGCTGCTTGATCTGACCGCCGGCGCGCTGGCGCACGACCCCGATCTCACGACCGCCTCACCCAGCGTCTCGGATTCCGGCGAGGGGCGCTGGACACTGAATGCCGCGATCGAGCAGGCCGTGCCCGCCGGCGTGCTCGCCGCCGCCGTGTTCGCGCGCTTCGCCTCGCGCGACCGCGAGGCCTTCGCCGACCGGATGCTCTCGGCCATGCGCTTCGCCTTCGGCGGTCACCTCGAACCGCGACCATGAGCACCACGCCTCTGATTCATGCCAGACGCCACCAGGGAGCTCCACCACCGGGGCCCTGCGCCATGGTGCTGTTCGGCGCCGCCGGCGATCTGGCCGCAAGGCTGATCTTCCCCGCGCTCCACCATCTCAACCGCACCGGCCTGATCCCGCAAAATTTTCGCCTGCTCGGCGTTGATCTGGCCGATCACGACACCGCCAGCTGGACGGGCGAACTCGTCGCGAAACTGGACCCGGCCGATGCCGGGCAGGACGATGCGTCGCTCGCCGGGCTGCTGGCGCGGATGGAATATATGCGCGGCGATATCGGCGAGGCCGGAACCTATCGCCGGCTGCGCGCGCGGCTCGATGCGATCGCCGGATCGTTCGGCACCAACGGCAACGTCTTGTTCTACCTGGCCGTCGCGGACCGGTTTTTCGCGCCCACGGTGGATTTTCTCGCCGCCGCTGGCCTGACCGCGCAAACCGATGGCCAATGGCGCCGCGTGGTGATCGAAAAACCGTTCGGCCACGACCTGCAAAGCGCCATCGCGCTCAATCGCCGCCTCGGCCAGACCCTGGACGAGACACAGATATTCCGCATGGACCATTTCCTGGGCAAGGAGACGGTGCAGAACATCCTCACATTTCGTTTCGGCAACGGCCTGTTCGAACCGCTGTGGAATCGCGACCGCATCGATCACATCCAGATCACCGCGGCCGAAACCGTGGGCGTGGAACGGCGCGGCCACTTCTACGAACAGACCGGCGCGCTGCGCGACATGGTGCCAAGCCACGTGTTTCAGTTGCTGGCACTGACTGCGATGGAACCGCCGGTGAATTTCTCCGCCGACGCGATCCGCCGCGCGAAGGCCGACGCGCTGTGCGCGATCCGCGCGCCGACGGCCCAGGACCTCGTGCGCGGGCAATATCGTGCCGGCACCATCGCCCAAGGCCGCGTCGCCGCCTATCGCGACGAACCCGACGTCGCCGCCGACAGCGACATCGAAACCTACGTCGCCCTGCGCCTGTCGCTCGACAATTGGCGCTGGGCCGGGGTGCCGTTCTATCTGCGCACCGGCAAACGCATGTCGCGACGCACCACCGAGATCGCCATCCGCTTCAAGGATTCACCGATGGCGCCGTTCGCCCAGCAGGACCTCGATGCCCAGGGGCCGAACTGGCTGGTGCTCACCATCCAGCCCGATGAGGGAATTTCGCTGCAATTCGACGTGAAGCGCCCCGGGCCGCTGGTCGAGCGCGCGCCGGTGCTGATGGATTTCAAATACAAGGACTGGTTTCCGCCCGAGCCCAATGTCGGGTACGAAACCCTCATCTATGACGTGATGATCGCCGACGCGACCTTGTTCCAGATGGCCGAGCAGGTGCAGGCCGGCTGGCGCGCCGTCGATTCGCTGCTCGCCGCCCCCGCGGCCGCCTGCCACCCCTATCGCGCCGGAACCGCCGGCCCCGCGGCCGCCGACCGGCTGATCCGACCCAGGACCTGGCGCAATCTGACCGGGCGCTGACCGAAATTGTATCCCTATTGAAAAAATGGGATCCCATAGCCTATCTCCCGCGCACATCACGGGGGACCGACATGAACACCATCACCGCGCGCGCGGCGGTCGCGGACCACCGCACCAGCCTGATCCGCAACTGCTGGTATGTCGCTGCCCTGGCAAGCGATGTCGGACGCACCCTGCTCGCGCGAAAAATCCTCGGCATCAACATGGTGCTCTACCGCACCACCGACGGCCAGGCCGTCGCCCTGCATGACCGCTGCGTGCACCGCTCCTTCCCGCTGTCACGCGGCCGGCTGGACGGCGACGATCTGGTCTGCGGCTACCACAGCATGCAGTACCGCCCCGACGGAACATGCAGCCTGATCCCGACCATCGCCAACACCCCCGCCTCGGTGCGGCTGCCAACCTTCGCGCTGGTGGAGCGCGGGCCGCTGCTGTGGGTCTGGCCGGGCGACCAGAACCCCGCCGATCCCGCCGACATCCCTGATCTGTCCTGGCTTGATGACGCCGCATGGCGCAACGTCGGCGGCGCCTTCCACATGCGCTCGAACTATGTCGCCATGCACGAAAACCTGCTGGACCAGACCCACTTCACCTATCTGCACGCCGGCAGCGTCGGCACCCCCGACTATGCCCGCGCGCCCTTGTCGATGCGCGTCGAAGGCGACCAGGTGTGGCTGCGCAAGGAACTCTCCGCCTCCGCCGCCCCCGGCATTTATGGGATCCCAATGGGGCTGGAAAACAAGCTGGTGGACCGGCGCTCCGACGCCGGCTTCCGCAGCCCCGCCTGCCACATCGCGCACGCCACCATCACCGATCTCGCCCCGCCGCCGGCCGCGCGATCCGCCTATCACGTGAACATCGTGCATCTGATCACGCCCGAAACCCAGGACAGCTTCCACTACTGGTGGTTCAACAGCCGCGACTTCGCGCTGCACGACGACGCCGTATCCACCTTCCTGCGCGACGCCTCGATGCAGGCCTACCATGAGGATGTCGACGCGCTGACCTGGATCCATCAGCGCGCGACCGACGATGCGCTCGATTTCGCCGAGCAGAGCTTCGGTCCGGATCGTCCCGGCCTTGCCATGCGCCGCATCCTGCACCGCCTCGCCGAGCCCGCGCCCGCATGAGCCAGCGCCCCCTCGTCGTCGTGCAGATCCGCGAAATGATCCTGCAAGGCGCGCTGTCGCCCGGCCAGCGCGTCGCCGAGGCCGCGATCGCCGAACGTCTCGGCATCTCGCGCACCCCGGTTCGCCAGGCCCTGCCGGTCCTCGCCCAGGAAGGGCTGCTGGTGGAGGCCGGCGCGCGCGGCTACGCGGTGCGCGGCTTCACCCTTGGCGAGATCAACGAAGCCATCGAACTGCGCGGCGTGCTGGAAGGCATGGCCGCACGCGCGCTGGCCGAGCGCGGCGCGCCACGCGCATTGCTGCGCGACCTGCGCATCTGTCTTGACGACGGCGATCTGCTGTTCGCCGACCGCGCCACCGCACGCGTCGATGCGGACGCCTATGGCGCGATGAACGCGCGCTTTCACGACATGATCATCGCCGCGTCCGACCAGGCCCTGCTCGTCGAGCTGCTCGCCCGGGTGAACCGCGTGCCCTTCGTCACCGCCTCGGCGATCGCCTTTGATCGCGCCGACCCCGCATCCGCCTTCACCGATCTGTGGTACGCCCATCGCCAGCACCACGCGATCGTCGATGCCATCGCCGCCGGGCAGGGGGGGCGCGCCGAGGCGTTGCTGCGCGAACACGTGCAGGTGCAGCGACACAGCATGAATCTGCAACCCACCCAACTTTCGCATTCCCGATTTTCCGCTGACGGCTGAAGGAATATCCGCACGATGCACGAACTCGACCCCGACACGCTGCCGGCCGGCACCTACCTCAACACCGGCGACGCCGCACGCCAGGGCTATCGCCTCAATCGCTTCTGCTACGATCTGCGCGACCCCGCCAATCGCGCCGCCTGGCAACACGACCCCGAGGCGCTGCTCGACCGCTACGCGATCGACGAGGCGGATCGCGCGCTGATCCGCGCGCATGACTGGCTCGGCCTCGTGCGTCGCGGCGCCAACGTCTTTCCGCTGTTGCGCCTGTCGCAGCTGTGCGGCTTCGGCCTCGCGGGAACCGGCGCACAGATGCGCGGCCAGACGCTGGAGGAATATCTGTCCACGCGCCAGGCGCGCACCAGCTGAAAGGCCGCAACAATGGCACGGATCATCGGCGGCCTCGGCTCGCCACACGCCCCCTCGATCGGCGCATTGATCGACGCCGGAGACTGGGATCATCCCGACTGGCTGCCTTTGATGCAGGGCTATCGGCCCATGCAGCGCTGGCTCGCCGCGCGTCGGCCGGACGCGGCGATCCTGATCTATAACGACCACGTCACCAGTTTTTTCTTCGACCGCTATCCAACCTTCGCGCTCGGTGTGGCCGCCGAGCACCCGATCGCCGATGAGGGCTTCGGCCCCCGCCCGCTGCCGCCGGTGCGCGGCGATGCCGATTTCGCCTGGCACATGGCGCACGCGCTGGTCGAGGATGGCTTCGACATCACCGTGTGCCAGGAGATGCCGCTCGATCACGGCGCGCTCACCCCGATCTCGGCGCTGTGGCCGGGCCGCGAGGTCCAGCCCGAGCTCGGCTGGCCCACCGCCATCCTGCCGCTCGCCGTCAACGTGCTGCAATTTCCCATCCCCACGCCGCGCCGGCTGTGGCAACTGGGCGGCGCGCTGCGCCGCGCGGTCGAGGCATATCCGCGCGACTACGACGTGGTGGTGCTGGGCACCGGCGGGCTGTCGCACCAGCTGCACGGCGAACGCTTCGGCTTCAAGAACGAAGCCTGGGACCAGGAGTTCCTTGACCGGCTCGAACATGATCCGCAAAGTCTCGCAGCCCTGCGGGTGCAGGATTACGTCGAACGCAGCGGCGTCGAGGGCGCGGAGGAAATCATGTGGCTGGCGATGCGGGCGGCCTTGCCCGAGCGGGTGCGAAGGGTGCATCGCAACTATCACGGGCCGCTGCACACCGGGTTCGCGCAGATCCTGTTCGAGGACCCATCCCTCGCCCCGATCCTCGACACACCGCCGCGGGTCGCGCAATGACGGTGCTGTATCTTCTGCCCGGGCTGCTGTGCGACGCGGCAACCTTCGCCGCCCAGCGCCAGGCCCTGTCGGACACGCATGACGTGCGGGTGCCGAATTTCTTCGGCTTCGATTCCATCCCGGCGATGGCGGCACAGGTGTTGATGGACGCACCTGAACAATTCGCGGTTCTGGGCTTTTCGATGGGCGGGCGCGTGGCGCTGGAAATCATCCGCGCCGCACCGCACCGGGTCACCCATCTGGGCCTGCTCGCCACCGGCGCGCATCCACCGCGCGCCGAAGAAGCCGCCCCGCGTCAGGAACTTGTCGAACTCGCCAACACCCACGGCATGGCCGCGCTGGCGGCGCGCTGGCTGCCGCCGATGCTCGCGCCCACCGCCGACCCGATGGTGCGCGAAATCGCCACCGCCATGATCTGCCGGGCCACCCCGGAAATCCACGCACGCCAGATCAACGCGCTGCTGCACCGCCCCGACGCGACCGACCTGCTGCCGCAAATCTCGGTGCCCACATTGGTCGTCTGCGGCGAGCTCGATGCCTGGGCCACCCCGGCGCAACACGCACGCATCGCCGCGGCCATCCCCCGCGCGGGGCTGGTGAGCGTGCCCGGGTCGGGCCATTTCGTGCCGCTCGAAGCGCCCGACGCACTGTCCGACGAAATCCGCGCATGGCTTGCCTGAACAGGAAAACTTCTCAATCCGGCTGAATCATCCGGCCCAGCTTCGCACCGCCGAACAGATGCACATGATAATGCGGCACTTCCTGCCCCGCATCGATGCCCACGTTCGACAAGGTCCGGTACCCGCTCGCCTCAAGCCCGAGCATGCGCGCGACGGTTGCAACCGCGCGGGTGAAGCCGGCGATCTCGGCGTCCGCGGCACGCGCGGCGAAATCCGCCTGGCTCACATAGCGCCCCTTGGGGATCACCAGCACATGCGTCGGCGCCTGCGGAGCGATGTCGTGAAAGGCAAGGGCCCAGTTATCTTCATGCACTTTGCGACACGGGATCTCGCCGCGCAGAATGCGCGCGAAAATATTGGCGTCGTCGTAAGGGTCCAGCCCGCTCACCGGCATGTGTTTCCTCCCGCTCAGGGAATTTTGCGCGTGGTGATGCCCAGCGCGCGAACCGCCGGCCGCGCCGCCTTCTCGGCGATGCCCGACACACCCTCGCGGCGACGCAGCTCCGCCCAGACATCGTCAGGCGAAATGTCGCGCGCCGCCCACAGCACCAAAAGATGATAGAGCACATCGGCACTTTCGCCGATCAACGCGAGCCGATCGCCGGTCACCCCCTCGATCACGCATTCGACCGCTTCCTCGCCGAATTTCTGCGCCACCTTTTCGGGCCCGCGCGCCAGCAGCCGCGCCGAATGGCTGGTCGCCGGATCGGCCGCGCGACGATCGATCACCACGCGATAAAGCCGGTCCAGAACCGTTGCATCCTCACCCGCCCCGACCGGCGGCAACGCCGCGACCAGCCCCTTGGCCGCACGCGCCGCTTTCGGCTTTGCCTTGGCGGCAACAGCGGATTTCCGCTTCGCCACGGATTTTGCCTTGGCGGTCGGGCGTCCCTTGGCCATCAGTGCGCCATCTCGATCTGGCGCACCGGCAGCCCGGCCGCGGCCAGCGCCTGCTTCACCGCGGGAACGGTGAAGGTGCCGAAGTGAAACACGCTCGCCGCCAGCAATCCGGTCGCACCGGCGCGCGCGCCCTCGACGAAATGCGCCAGCGTGCCCACCCCGCCCGAGGCGATCACCGGCACCCGCACCGCCCCGCACGCAGCCCTGAGCAGCTCCAGATCGAATCCCTTTCCGGTGCCGTCACGATCCATCGAGGTGAGCAGAATCTCGCCCGCCCCTCGTGCCGCGACATCGCGGCACCAGGCGATCGCATCCATCCCGGTCTCGCGCCGGCCGCCATGGGTGAAGATTTCCCATCTCCCCGGCCCGACCGCGCGCGCATCCACCGCGACCACCACACACTGGCTGCCGAATTTCTCCGCCGCCTCGTTGATCAGTTCGGGCCGGGCGATCGCGGCCGAGTTGATGCTGCATTTGTCCGCGCCCGCCAGCAGCAGCGCGCGCATGTCGCCCACCGAGCGAATCCCCCCGCCCACCGTCAGCGGCAGAAAAATCCGCGCCGCGGTGCGCGCCACCACATCGCGCATGGTGTCGCGGTTCTCGTGGCTCGCGGTGATGTCCAGAAAAGTCAGCTCGTCCGCGCCGGCGGCGTCATACACCGCCGCCTGCTCAACCGGGTCGCTGGCATCACGCAGCGAGACGAAATTCACACCCTTGACGACGCGCCCGTCCTTGACATCCAGACACGGAATGATCCGAAGCTTGAGCAAATCCACACACCTCCACTCCTTTCTTTAGAGCGGTGCGGCCGTGTGCATGCAAGCCTGCATGCAGCCGTCATCCTCGGCGCGCGCGCCAGCGCATACCGGCCAGCCCCAGCAGCGCGGTCAACAGCACGGCAAGGGGCGGCGGCTCGGGCACCGCGGCGATGCTGGCAACCCCGGCCCCGCTCTGCGCGCCAAGCGTCACGATGAAGCTGTACTGCCCCGCCAGCAGCTGCCCCGTCGGCGCGATCACCGGCCCGAACAGGCTGAGCGTCGCGCCATCGGACAGCACCAGGTCGAACATGCCCCCCTGGGCCGCCGAGGCCATCCACACCTGCGTCAACGACAGCGGACGATTGATCTGCCCAAGGGTGTAAACAAAATCCGCCCCCGTCAGCGCACCGGACCGCGGCAGGTCCGGCAGCGCGAACTGGAAGCCGAACTGCGCGCCCGGCCCGCTCTGCAGGCTGGCCACGACATCCTGGCCCCATTGGCCGGTTGCCGACACACGCATCTGTCCAGCCTCGGCCGGGCACCCCAGCAGAAGCATCACCAGCAGCAAACGCAGAGTTCCGGGCATATCCAACACTCCAATGTCCAAAAAATAATACTATGTCTCAAAATATGGTGCAAGCTTGCGGTGGCCGCGACTCACCGAACCAGCTAGATGGCAGCCATGCTCAAAGGCGTCCTCACCGTTGGCGGCTGGACCATGGCCAGCCGCATCGCCGGCTTCCTGCGCGACATCCTCATCGCCGCCTTCGCCGGCGCCGGCCCGGTGGCCGATGCGTTCTTCGTCGCCAACCGCCTGCCCAACCTGTTCCGCCGCCTGTTCGGCGAAGGCGCCTTCAACGCCGCCTTCGTGCCCGAATTCGCCGGCATCCTGGCCACCGACGGCCCCGCCCCCGCGCAGCTCTTCGCCGAACAGGCGCTGGCGGTGCTCGCCACCTGGCTGATCGCGCTCACCATCCTGGGCGAAATCTTCATGCCGCAGCTGATGCTCGTGATGGCGCCCGGCTTCACCCGCGACCCGGCGAAATTCGCCCTCGCGGTCACCCTCTCGCGCATCACCTTTCCCTATCTGCTGCTGATCTGCCTCACCGCGCTGCTGTCAGGCGTGCTGAACGGGCTGGACCGCTTCGTCGCCGCCGCCGCCGCGCCGCTGCTGTACAATCTGTTCGCCATCGCCGGGCTGCTGGC
>DAHWBL010000064.1 GCA_027323595.1 Acetobacteraceae bacterium
TTCGAGCTTGCCGCCGAGCTCGCGGCGCGGCGTGCCGGCGGTGGGTTCGCGCAACGGGTTGCCCCGATTTTGAAGGAGATGCATGGCGCCACCGTGCGCGGGGATGTCGAGGCGCATCATGGCATCGGTTTCGCCTTCACATGCGCGGTGTGCGAGGCCTCCGGCAATCAAAACCTGCTGGAGACCTGGAAGCGGATGATGCTGCGGCTGCGGCTTGCGATCTATCGATCGTTGCGTGAAGCCGATGTGGCGGCGGTGGTGCGGATCGTGGATCGGCTGACCGGGGCGATCTGCGCGGGTGATGTGGCGGGCGCGCGCGCCGAGGCGCGGCGGTTGGTCAGGCGGCACATGCACGATCTTGGTCTTCCGACCGTGCTGGATGACGATGGGGCCTGAGCTTTCGATGGTGAGCACGGCATCGGAGCAGGTGATGGAGCGCTGGGGCGGCATGTCGCGCGAGCAGGGCTGGACGCGGGCTTTTGAACCGTGCGCGGCCGTTTGGTAGCGCGAGGGCATGTATCCGATCGATCATCTGTGGGCGGCGGCGGCGCGGTTTGGCGCACAGCCGGCGGTGCTGCATGCTGGCGGGGCCATCAGCTATCGCGAGCTGGCCGCCGCGGTGGTGGCGCGCGCGGCGGGGCTGATCGCGGCCGAGCCGACGCCTGGCGGGATCGTCGCTGTTGGCGCCGACAATGATCCTCAGCATCTGATCACCATTCTGGCGGTGCTGGCGGCGGGCAAGGTGTGGGTGCCGCTCAACCCGCGCAATGGCGACCCGGAATTGCGGCGCATTCTGGAGTTCGTCGAGCCTGGGCTGATCGTTGGCGATGCGGCGATGGCGGAAAGGCTCGGCGGGCTGGGGTTTGCCGTGCGGGTGATCGACGGGCTGCTGGGCGGGGATTCGGCCGGGTTGCCGATGGGGCCGCGGGCGGCAGGCGCGATCGATTTGCGGCGCACCCAGGCGATCAAGTTCACAGGCGGAAGCACCGGGGTTCCGAAGGGCGTGTGTCAGCCGCTGCGGGCATGGAATGCGTGCATCGCGGCCCAGGTCCATCATCTGCGGCTGGTGCCGGGGGATCGGTATCTGGTGTCCGCGCCGCTCACCCATGGCACATCGACCTATATGCTGCCGTTTCTGGCGGTGGGTGGGGCGCTGGTGTTCGCCGAGGAGGCGCGCGCGCCGGCGCTGCTGGATGCGGCGGCGCGGCATCGGGCGAGCGTGTGCTATGGGCCGCCGACGCAGATTTTGAATTTGATGGAGGAGCAGCGCCGCGCGCCGCGCGACCTGTCGGCGTTGCGGTTGGTGGTCTATGGCAGCGGGCCGATGCGCCCTGAGCAGATCCGTGCCGCGCAGGCGGTGTTCGGGCCGATCGTCGGTACCTGTTACGGGCAGACCGAGGCGCCGCAGATGATCAGCTATCTGCCGCCCGAGGAGATGCATGGCGCGGGGCTGTCATCGGTGGGGCGGGCGTGCATCCTGTCGCGGGTGGCGATCCTGGCGCCGGACGGGAAGGTTCTGCCCGCGGGGGTGGAAGGCGAAATCTGCGTGCGCGGCGATCTGCTGATGAGCGGGTATCATCGTGACGAGGCGACGACCGCGGCGGTGATGGGGCAGGGCTGGCTGCGCACCGGCGATGGCGGGATGATCGATGAGAGCGGGCTGATCCATCTGCGCGACCGGCTGAAGGATGTGATCATCTCAGGTGGGTTCAACATTTTTCCGGCGGATGTGGAAACCGTGCTGGCGCGCCATCCGGCCGTGCTGAACTGCGCGGTGGTGGGAGTGGCCGATGCGCATTGGGGTGAGGCGGTGCACGCGGCGGTGGAGTTTCGCGCTGGCCACGGGGCGGATGCGGAGGAATTGAAGGCGCTGGTGCGGGCCGAGCTTGGCGCGGTGAAGACGCCCAAGCAGGTGCATGTGTTCGCCCCGCTGCCGCGCAACCCGGTCGGCAAGATTTTGAAATCCGCGATCCGTGAGCAGATCGGGCGGGATCAGATTTTGGAGAGCCAGCCGCGCGTGGGGCCGAGCGCGTAGACCATCTGGATCGCGACGATGAAGCCCAGGCTCCAGAGTGTGCCGAACACGCACAGCGCGGTGGCGAGCGCGTAGAGCGTCTGCGCGATCTTGATGCGTCGGCAGATCGATGCCTGGATTTCATGGGTCGCGGCGGGCGAGAGCAGGCCGGCGCGCGCGGCGTGGCCCCAGCTCAGCAGCAGCACCAGGCCGAGCACCAGGATGTTGATCCAGTAGAGCGCGAGGGCCAGGCGCAGGGTGATGAACTCCGCCATCAGCGCGGTGGAGAACGGCATCAGGCAGACCAGGAACAAAAACAGCAGATGCAGCCAGGTGAGATCGCGATCGGCGCGGTCCAGGTAGTTGAGCTGGGCCTGCTGGCCCATCCAGAAGATGCCCAGCGTGAGAAAGCTCATCATGAACACCGCCAGCCGCGGCGCGAGCAGCAGCAGCGCGCCGGCGAGGCTTGCGTCGTCATGCACGAGGGCGGCGGCGGGGGTTTTCAGGTCGAGCACCAGCAGGGTCATCGCCACCGCGAACACGCCGTCGCTGAGGGCGGCGATGCGCGCGACGTTGCCGCCGACGAGCTGGTTGTAGCGGGTGCCCGGCAGCATCGGGTTCAGGCGAGACCGGCGGCGCGCAGCCTCGGCGGGTTGAGCGGCAGTTCGCGCAGGCGCAGATGGGTGGCGTCGAACAGTGCGTTGGCGATGGCGGCCGGGGTTGGGCCCTGCGAGGCCTCGCCGGTGCCAAGGAAGGGCGCGCCGGGGCGGTCGATGATGTGGGTTTCGAGCTGGTCGGGCAGCAGGCCGAAACGCAGCATGGGATAGCCCGCCCAGTCGCGGCTGGTGATGCCGTCCGCGTTCCAGCTCACCTGTTCGAACAGGGTCCAGCTCATCGATTGCAGGAAGCCGCCCTCGATCTGGTTGCGGATGCCGTCGGGGTTGATGATCTGGCCGCTGTCCACGGCGAGCACGGCGCGGGCGACGCGCAACTGCCCGTCATCACCGATCGGCGCGAGTTGCAGGGCGATGGCGCAATAGGCGCCGAGATTCTTGTAGCGGGCGAAGGCGAAGCCACGACCCGAACCAGGTGCCGCCTTGCTCCATCCGAAGCGCTCGGCGGCCAGGGTGATGACATCGCGCGCGCGCGGGTCCTGCATGTGGCGCAGGCGGTATTCGACGGGGTCGGCGCCGGTGTGGGCGGCGCATTCGTCCATGAAGCTCTCGATCGAGAAGATGTTCATGTAGGCGCCAAGACCGCGCTCGGCGGAGACGCGGATCGGCATTTCGGGAATGAAATGATGCACCACGGTGGCGTGCGGCAGCACATAGAGCGGGATGGCGTTGCGGTCACCGCCGCCCTCGGGCTGGGGGATCGGCACCGGCCTGGGCAGGGTGAGCGGCTTTTCCAGCGACCAGCCGGCCAGCAGAGCGCCCGCGCCGCCGGGCCGGTTGGAATGGGTGTTGCTCCAGACATCGTAGTTCCAGTCAACGATGTTGCCGGCGCCGTTGAGCCCGGCGCGGACCCTGGTTACCATCGCCGGGGAATAGGGTTCCCAGGTGTTTTCCTGCTCGCGCATCCATTGCACGCGCACGGTCTGGCCGGGGAAGGCGCGCGCCATCAATGCCGCGTCGCCGGCGGCGTCGTCCGCGCCGTTATGGCCGTAGCAGCCGGAGCCCTCGACATGGATGCAGCGGACCTTGTCGGGCGGCAGGCCGGTGAGCCCGGCGATGGCCGCGCGCAGCGGGAACATGCCCTGCGCGTGCGACCAGACGGTGAGGTTGGTGCCGTCGAACAGGGCGAGGCCGCAGGACGGGCCGATCGATCCGTGGCCGATATAGGGGCGGTTGAAGCGCGCGGAGAGTTCGCTGACCGCGGCGTCGGCGACGTCCAGCCGGTCGAGGATGGTGGTGTCCTCGCTCGGCAGGGCGAGCAGCGTGTCATAGATGCGGGCGCGCTCGGGCAGCTTTGGCCCTGGCTTCCAGCGCGCGGCTGCGACCATCGCGCGCAGCGCCTGTACCGCCTGCCATTCGCGTTTGGCGATCACCCCGACGAAGCTGCCGTCGCGCACGATCTTGAGCACGCCGGGCATTTTCGCGATCTCGGTGTCGTCGAGCGCGATCAGGGTGGCGCCGTAGGACGGTGGGCGCAGGATGCGCGCATGCACCATGTCGTTGGGGCGCATGTCCTGGATGTAGGCCGGGCCGCCGGTGACTTTCGCGGGGATGTCCACCCGTGGCTGGGCGTGGCCGATGATGGTGTAGTCCGCGGGTGGCTTCAGCGCCGAACGGACCAGCGCGTTCTGATGCAGGGTGGTGTCGGTGATCAGGTCGCCGTAGCGCACGGCGCGGCCGTCGGGCGCGCGCACGGTGCCGTCGCGGGTGGTGAGGCTGTCGACCGGCAGCGACCAGCTCGACGCGGCGATCGCGAGCAGGATCGCGCGGACCTGGGATGCGGCGTTGAGGATGGCGGTGCCGCTGTCGGGCATCGAGTGGCTGCCGGCGGTGTAGCCCTCGTTGGGGGTGCGCGCGGTGTCGGCGGTGACCAGATGGATCGCGTCGAACGGCACCGACAGCTCCTCGGCGGCGATCTGCGTGAGCGCGGTGCGCAGGCCCTGGCCGAGTTCGGCCTTGCCGGTAAAGACGGTGATGCCGGCGGCGTCGATGCGGACCCAGCTGTCGAGCAGGGGGAACTGGGCGAGGCTGCCGGGCGGCTTGTCGTCGGTGGTTTCAGCGGCATGCGCGCCACGGCCGGGCAGGCCGATGCCGACCAGCAGCACGCCGCCGACCAAACTGGCGCGGCGGGTCAACAAAGGGGCGTTCATTTCACCGCTCCGTCGCGCATGCCGGCCTGGGGCGGGGATGCCGAGGCCGAGCCGAGTGCGGCGGCGGCGCGGCGGACCGCGCGCAGGATGCGCATGTGGGTGCCGCAACGGCAAAGATTGGTCTGCATGCGCGCGCGGATCTCGGTGTCGGACGCGCCGGGGTTGGTTTCCAGCAGCGCCTGCGCGCGCATCACCATGCCGGCGCTGCAATAGCCGCATTGCGCTGCCTGCTCGTCGATGAAGGCGCGTTGCAGCGGGCTGGGCGAGGCCTCGGTGCCGAGCGATTCGATGGTGCGCACGCGCCGGCCGGCGAGGCTGCCGACCGGGGTGAGGCAGGAAAACACCGGCTTGCCATCGAGCAGCACGGTACAGGCGCCGCATTGGCCCAGGCCGCAGCCGTATTTCGCGCCGTTGAGCTTGAGATTGTCGCGCAGCACGTAGAGCAGCGGCGTCTCCGGCGTGGCGTCCACCGAGCGCGATCTTCCGTTGATATCGATTGCGATCATTGCGGTTCCTGCTCCCGTCGCATGCTGGCGACCGTCTCGGCGAGGTCGGTCCATGCCGGCCGTCCGGCGATGGAGGTGCGCAGATAGGCCAGCACGTCAACCATTTGTTGCGCGGTCAGATTATTGGCAAAGCCCGGCATCTGTGGCCCGGCCTCGGATTCGCGCGGGTGGCGGCCTTCGAGGATGACGCGCAGCGCGTTGCGCGGGCTTGCCTCCGACAGCGAGGTGGCGAGTGCGAGCGGGGTGAGATTCTGCGATAACGTGTGCCAGCCGTCCTGGTGGCAGATCGCGCAGGCGCCGGCGTAAATCTCGGCACCCGGCCCGCCCGAGCGAGGCGGCGGTGGCGCGGTGCCGGACAGGATCGCCTCGGTCTGGGTCGCGCGCGCCTGGCGCACCGGGTCGGCGGGCCCGCCGATGCCCGCGATGTAGGCGGCGATGGCGTGCAGGTCGGCGGGATCGGCGAAAGCGAGATTGGCGGTGACGGCCTGCATCGGGCCGGCGGCGACGCCGTGATGGGGGGCCACGCCGCCGCTGAGATACAGCGCCAGTTCGGCCTCGGTCCAGGGGATCGGCGCGGGCGAGGCGGCGCCAAGCGCGGGGGCGTGCCAGCCATCCACGTCCGCGCCCGCATAGGCGGATTCGGTGCGTTCGGCGCCGATCTGGTTGCGCGGGGTGTGGCAGGCGCCGCAATGGGCGATGCCCTCGGCGATGTGCCCGCCGGCATCCTCGGGCGGTGGCACGGTGGCGGGCCAGTACAGCAGGTTCCACACCGCCACCAGCGCGCGGATGTTGAACGGGAAGGCCAGATCATCGTCCCTGGCCGCCGCGCTGATCGGCTTGCGGGTCATCAGATAGGCGTAGATCGCGGCGATCTCATGCTCCGACAGCGCGGCGTAGTGCGGGTAGGGGAAGGCCGGATAGAGATGGTGGCCGTCACGCGAGATGCCGGTGCGCATCGCGCGGGTGAAGGCGGCGAGCGACCAGGCGCCGATGCCGGTGGCGGTGTCGGGGGTGATGTTGGTGCTGAACAGGTGGCCGTAGGGGGTCTGGATGGCGACGCCGCCGGCATAGGGCCGCCCGCCGGGCGCGGTGTGGCAATCCGCGCAATTGCCCAGCGCGACCAGGCGCGCGCCCTCGGTTGCGAGGGCCGGTGGGATGCTGCCCGCGGCCGGCGGGGAAACCGGGGCGTCGGAGCGGTGCCACGACAGCGCGGTGAACGCCGCCGCCGACGCGCCGCCCAGGATCAGAACCGCCAGAAACAACCGGCCAAGCCGCATAAAGCCCCCTCCGTGCAACGGGTGGGAGCATCGGGATGAACGTCGCGCCGGTCAACCGGGCGATAATTGACGCGGCCTTGGAGCGGGCTGATCCTTGTCCGCACGGATGCACGATGGGGGCGGAGATGGGCGGTCGGAAAGGGTTGCGGGCGGCGCTGGCGGCGGGGAAATGTCTGCATCCGGCCTCGGTGTTCGATGCGCCGACGGCGATTCTGGCCGAGCGGATCGGCTATGAGGTGGGGATTCTGGGTGGCTCGGTGGCGGCGCTGACGGTGCTGGGCGCGCCCGATCTGATCTTGCTGACGTTGTCCGAATTCGTCGAGCAGGCGCGGCGCATCTGCCGGGCGAGCGCGCTGCCGCTGATGTGTGACGCCGACCATGGCTATGGCAACGCGCTCAACGTGATGCGCGCGGTGCAGGAACTGGAGGCCGCCGGCGTGGCGGGGATGACGATCGAGGACACGCTGCTGCCGCGCCCGTTCGGGCCGGCGGTGCCGGGCGGGCAGGTGATCAGCCGCGATGAGGCGGTGGGCAAGATGCGCGCGGCACTGGCGGCGCGGCGCGACCCGGATTTGCTGATCGTGGGGCGCAGCAGCGCGCTGGAGGCGGCCGGGCTGGAGGAGGCGATCGGCCGGGCGCGGGCCTTCGAGGAGGCGGGTGTCGATGCGGTGATGCTGACCGGGATCAAGCGGCGCGAGGAGCTGGAGGCGGTGGCGGCGGCGACGCGCGGGATGCTGATGCTGGGCCAGGTGGGGCCGGCGCTGGCCGACGACGCGCTGCTGGCGGCCAATCGGGTGTGTTTCCAGATCCGCGGGCATCAGACCTACATGGCCGCGCTGGAGGCGGCGCACCGGACTTTGATGGCGATGCGGCAAGGCACACCGCCGGGCGAGCTCGCCGGCCTCGCGGCGCGTCCGCTGGTGATGCAGGCGGAGCGGCGCGAGGAGTTTGATCGGTCGATCGCGGCGTTTCTCGGCGGCTGATGCCGTGGCTCAGGCGGCCTCGTGGTTGACGATGAAATCCGCCGGCAGTTCGGGGCCCCACAGATACAGCGCGTCCTCATCGCCCCAGCTTCCGGCCTGCCAGTCCTGGGTGTGGGGGATGTAGTCGATATCGGCGGTGTATTCGGCGTAGCTGCCCCAGGGGTCGCGGACGTAGTGGAAATAATTCGAGCCCAGCACGTGCCGCCCCAGGCCCCAGCCGGCGCGGTGGCCGTGGTCGGCCATGTTCTTGGCCGCCAGGCCGATCTGTTCGATGCCGCCCATGTCCCATGAGCAATGGTGCAGGCCAGGGCCGCCGCCCGAACCGAAGGCGAGGATGTGGTGGTCGCTGCCATGGATGGCGTGCATGAAGGCGATGTCGGAGCCGGCGGCGTCGGCGAGCTTGAGGCCGACGGTGTTGCTGTAGAACTCGATCGCGGTGGCGGCGTTGCCGACGAAGCTCAGCATGTGGCTGAAGCGCAGCGGCCGCGGGTGGGTGGCGGTGGCGCGTGCGGCCGCACCGCGCACGCCCGGATCGGTGCTGACCGGCGGCAGGAAGGCGCCTTTGCCGTTCAGCGAGGTTTTTTCGGCGGCACGGATTTCGCGCAACGCGCCGTCGGGGTCGCGAAACCAGATGCCGTTGCTGTCGAAGCCGCCGGGGGCGTCGATCCGATCGACGCCCAGGGCGCGCAGACGCTCGGCGAAGCGCGGCATGTCGTCGGCGAAGGCGCCGAAGCTGATGTGGTGGAGCTGTTTGCGCGGGCCCTCGATGATGCTGGCCCAACAATGCGGGTTGCCGGCGGTGTAGAGGCCGAGCCGGTCGGCCTCACGGCGGACGTCGAGGCCGAAGGCGGAATAGAACGATTCCGCGATGGCGAGGTCTGGCACGGTGAGGGCGAAATGATCGACCGAGTGGACGCCGAGCGCGCCGGGCCGGCGGGTTGGCGCGATATAGCCGCGATTGGCGGTCATGAGCGTTTCCTGTTCCCAAGATGTGTGAACCGGCGCGGGCTGGCCGGTTGACCATCACCCAGGGGCAGGGCCCTTGATGGACCTCGCCTGTGCGCCGTTCTTGGTCGCCCCGCTCGACCCCGGCAGCTTATCGATGCCGGGGCGGAATGCAACGGATTTGGGCGGCGCCTATCCGATGAGCGCGCTGGCCAGGCGGAAGATGCCATACCAGAGGCAGAGGCTCATCGCGCCGAGGAGCGGCACGGCCATGCCCATTGCCAGCCGGTCGGCACGGGCGGCACCCAGGGTGCAACTGGGGATGGAGTGCGCGGTGCGGCGGCGGACCGGGGCGGCGTAGTGCAGGCTTGGGTGGCGGTGCGCAAGGGCGATGCTCATGGTCGAGGCTCCGTGGGGTCCTAATGGCCGTTCTGTCTCAGCGGGATCAGGATTGCGCAGAGTGGTTAATGCTTGGTTACGATGGGCGGCTTGGCAGTGATGCGACGGCTGTGGGTGCGATGCAGGATCGATGCGATGG
>DAHWBL010000098.1 GCA_027323595.1 Acetobacteraceae bacterium
TGCTGGCCACCCATGCCGCGGCGCCGCCCACGCTGTGAACGGGCTTGCCTTTGGCGCCGAGGCTGCGCACAAATCTGCAATGATCAGGAGGCATGCGGTGATCCGATGGATGGTGGCATGCGCGCTGGCGGCGCTGCTGGCCGCTCCGGCGCGCGCGCAGGCGCCGGCCGCGGGCGCGCTGCTGCGGGTGCAGCTCAACTGGACGCTGGATGCCCGCTTTGCCGGATTCGTCGTTGCCCGCGAGCGTGGGTTCTACCGCGCGCTGGGCCTGGACGTGACCTTGCTGCCCGGCGGGCCCGATATCCGTCCGTCGGCCGCGATCCGTGCTGGTGACGCCGATGTCGCGGTGGATTGGCTGGCCGAGGCGCTGGCCGCGCGTGAGCATGGCGTGTCGATGGTCAATATCGCGCAGCTTCAGCAGGTGCCGGCGCTGCAACTGATCTGCCGGCGTGACGCGCACATCGCCAGCACCGCCGATTTTCCCGGTCACGCGCTCGGCATCTGGCCGAACGGGCGCGACCTCGCGCTGCGGCAATTGCTGGCCAAATTGCAGATGCGCAGCGACGGGCGCGCCGGCGGGGTGAGCCTGGTGCCGCAGGGCGCGGGCGTCGAGGCGCTGAACGATGGCAGACTGCCTTGCGTGTCGGCGATGGGATATGCGGATTTCTGGAATCTGCTCGATCAGGGGCAAACCCCGCAAAGCCTGACGGTGTTTGATTTCCGCAACGAGGGCGTCGGGCTGCCGGAGGACGGGCTGTATGTCAGCGAGCGGCGACTGGACCAGCCGGCCTTCGTCGCCCGGCTCGCCCGCTTCATCGGCGCCACCACCCATGGGTGGGTCTGGGCGATGAGCAATCCGATGGAAGCAGCTTCATTGTTCGCCGCCGAAGGCAGCGGAGGCAATCTCGACGAGCAGGCGCGGATGCTGATCGAATATGGCAAGCTGATGAGCGACGGCAGCACGCCGATGCTGTATTTCCGGCCGGACAGCTACGAGGCCGCGGTGTCGCTGATGATGGCGACGAAACAGGCGCCGATCATCGAAAAACATCCGACCCGCGCGCTGACCAGCGCCGTGTGGCAGGCGTCGCGCGCCTATGAGAACGGGGCGCCGGCGCGCTGATCTCAGGCCGGGCGCGTCCACAGCGCGTCGCGTGGCGGCCGGCACTGGCCTGGTCCGCGCGTCGCAGCCACGGTCGCGGGCAGTGAAGCGGCGAGCAGATGGCAAAGTTTTTCCGGCTTGCTGGTGACCACCCGCCGATCCCACGCGGCGGCGCCGCGCGCACGCACCTTGCGGCCGATGGCGCGATAGACCCGCAACGCCGTGGCGATCGACCAGGCCGAGCGCGCGGGCAGGGCGCGCAGGCCGATGGCCGCGGATGCGTAATAGGGCTCGGCGAGATCGATCAGCCGTGCAGTGACCGCTGCAAGCCCGGCCCGATCGGCAAGCCCGGCGATGCCGGCTGGGTCGATTCCCTCGGCATCCAGCCAGTCGGTCGGCAGATAGACGCGCCCGGCACGCGCATCATCGATCACGTCGCGGGCGATGTTGGTGAGCTGGAACGCGATGCCGAGGTCGGAGGCGCGGTCCAGTGTCTCGTCGTCCCGCGCGCCCATGATCAGCGCCATCATTACCCCGATCACGCCGGCGACATGCCAGCAATAATCAAGAATGTCGGCCTCGGTACGATAACGGCGGCCGGCCGCGTCCATCGCGAAGCCGTCGAGATGGGCGAGCGGATATCGCGGCGGCAGATGGTGGCGCGCGACCACTTCGGCGAGGCCTGCGAACACCGGCTCGGCGGGAAGCGCGCCGGGAGTGCAGGCCAAAATTGTGTTGGCGCGCAGCCCGGCGAGGCGGGTGGCGATGTCGGGTGCGGGTGCCGCGGGCGCGGCAAAGCCCAGATGCTGTTCATCGATCACGTCGTCGCAGTGCCGGCACCACGCATAAAGCAACACCACGCTGCGCCGGGTGGCCGGGTCGAACAATCGTGCCGCGCCATGGAAACTTTTCGAGCCACGGCGCAGCGCCGCGCGTGCCTGGGCGAAGGCTGCCTGGTCAGCCATGCGCGCCTGCCCTGCCGTTGGGCGGAGGAAAATCATGCAGCATCAGCCCCGCGGTCGCCTTGGCTGAGCCGATCACCCCCGGCAGGCCGGCGCCGGGATGGGTGCCGGCGCCGACGATGTAAAGATTGCCGACGCGGTCATCGCGATTATGCGGCCGGAACCAGGCGCTCTGCGTCAGGATCGGTTCGAGCGAGAAAGCCGAGCCGAGATGCGCGCCAAGCTGGTCGCGAAAATCCTCCGGCGTGAAGATGCGGCAGGTGAGCATGTCGGCGCGCAGGCCCGGAATATGGTGTTGCTCCAGATAGGCGAGGATGCGGTCGCGATAAAGCGGGCCGGTGCGCGCCCAGTCCGGATCGGCATGGCCCAGATGCGGCACCGGGGCGAGCACATAAAAGCTCGCGCAGCCCGGCGGGGCGAGCGAGGCGTCGGTGACGCAGGGGTTGTGCAGATACAGTGAGAAATCCTCGGGAAGATCGGGGCCGTTGAAAATATCATGGATCAGGCCGCGATAGCGCGGACCGAAACACACGGTGTGGTGTGCCAGTTCGGGATGGGTTCGGCGTAACCCGAAATGCACCACGAACAGGCTGTTGCTGAAGCGTTTGCGCGCCAGTTTTCGGCCGTTGGCGGCGCTGGGTTCATGGCCGGCGAGCAGATCGCGATAGGTGTGCACCACATCGGCGTTGGAGGCCACCAGATCGAACGCCTCGTGCCGCCCCAGGCTCACCAGCCCGGTGACACGACCGGCCTCGACGATGATCCGCTCAACCGGCGCGCCAAGATGCAGTTTGCCGCCAAGCTCGGTGAACAGGCGCACCAATGCCGCAACCAGCGCGCCGGTGCCGCCCTTGGCGAACAGCACGCCCCATTTGCGTTCCAGCGCGTGGATCAGGCTGTAGATGGACGAGCTGTGGAACGGATCTCCGCCGACCAGCAAAGTGTGAAACGAAAATGCCTGGCGCAGATGCTCATCGGCGATGAAGCGCGCGACGGTGGCATAAACGCTGCTCCAGCCGCGTAGCCTGGCAAGTTGCGGGCTGGCGGCGAGCATATCGCGAAAATGCAGAAACGGCACCGCGCCGAGCCGCACATAGCCCTGTTCGAACGCGGTCTCGGCGAAGGCGAGGAAGCGGCGATAGCCTTCCACATCGGCGGGGTTGAAGCGCGCGATCCGGGTTTCCAGCGCCGCCTGGTCGTTGTCGTAATCGAGCCGCGCGCCATCCTGCCAGCACAGCCGGTAGAACGGGCGCACCGGCAGCAGGGTGACGTAATCCTCCATGCGCCGGCCAGCGATGTCGAACAATTCGGTGATTGCGGTGGGGTCGGTGATGACGGTAGGTCCGGCATCGAAGGTGAAGCCGTCATCGTGATAGACATAGGCGCGTCCGCCAGGCTTGTCGCGGGCCTCGAACAGGCTCACCTGGTGGCCGGCGGCCTGGAGGCGGATGGCGAGCGCGAGCCCGCCAAAGCCGGCCCCGATCACCGCGGCGCGTGGGGGCTTCAGGCTCACGGCAAAGCCGGCGGCAGTGGCACGGTTGGGCGGGTGCCGTCGCCAAAAGCCGCGCGCAGGCCGGCGAAAAATGGCACCGGTGGGCGACCGACCAGAATGCGCGCCTTGTCCGCGGCATCGAGCCGGCCGGCATAGAAATGGCGGATCACCCGGTCCGGCAGCCGATAGAAGCGCGCCATCGCGCGGTGCCGATCCGCCGGTGCCGCGGCGAGGAACAGCATGCGGTTGACCAGATGGAAAAAACGCTGCCGGGACGCACATCGTGCCTGATGGCGGGCGAGCAGAGACGCGAGGCTGTCGGCGGAAATGACTGGCAGAGCGGCGATGCGGTCGGCCAGCCGCACCGCCTCGGGCAGGGTGTAGCCGGTGGTGGCGTGCGCGAGACCGGCGCGCATGCCGATGCGAACCGGGCCGGCGCGGTCCGGGCGCGGCATCGGCGGGCCGGCCAGCGGGATCGGCAGGCTGCCGCTTTCCTCGCGCAGCAGCGCCACCGTGCGCCAGCCGCGCGCGGCGACATAGGCGGCGATGCGCGCGCGCAAAAGACCGGCATCGATGCCGCGCCGGTCAGCGTAATATGTGTCCTCGACCAGCGCCGTGTCGGGGCCGAGCGGCAGCACATAGACAAAACGGAATCCGTCCAGTTGCTCGACCCGCGCATCCATCAGCAGCGGCCGGGTGAGGCCATGCGGCGCGGCGAAACGCAGCTCCTGGCCGAGAAAATTCTGCCAGGCGCAAGGAAAGCCCATCGTCGGCCCCGCCCCGGTCGCGTCGATCACCGCGCCGGCGGACAGGATGGCGCCATCGGCCAGGCGGACATGGTCGGCGGCGAGGCTGCTGACCCTGGTGCCACACAGCACCGACGCGCCCAGCCGCGCGCGGATCGCCTGGTCGAACCCGGCCGAGCTGATGGCGAGATAGGGCGTGTCGAAGCCGCGGGAAAAGCCGTCAAACGCGACATCGTGACCAGGCCATCGATGCGCGACCAGCGGGTCTATCCAGGCGCGCTCGGCGCGGGTGAGGTCGCTCGCATGGAACGACCATGTGTGGTTGCCGCCAAGGCTCTGGTCGGTCTCGACCAGGCGCAGTCGCAGCTCGGGGCGCCGCTCGGCCAGCCGCCAGGCGAGCAGCCCGCCGGACAGGCCACCGCCGACGATGATGAGATCATGCGTCACGCCGCCCATGCGTCACGCCGCCTCGGCATGGCGGTTGGTCGGCAGAGCGTCGGCGATGGCGACGGCGCGCGCCAGCCCGCCGGCGCCGGCGATTTCGGTCGCGAGGCGCGCGGCGGCGACACGATATTCGGGCAGGCCAAGCAGTCCGGTGAGCGGCTCGATCAGGCGCTGCGCCAGCCGCGGCCCCGGCGCCACCACCAGCCCGGCGCCGCTGCGCACCAGCCGCGCGCCGATCGCCGCCTGCTCGAAGGCGAACGGGACGATGATCAGCGGCCGGCCGGCGGCGAGGCTGTCCATGGTGGTGTTGAGCCCGCCATGGCTGATCACCGCATCGACATGTGGCAGAAGCGCGGTCTGATCGACGAAATCCACCGCCAGGGTCTGGCCGGGCAGGGCGGCGATATGGGCGTTCGCCAATCTGCCGCCGTGGGCGATGATCAGCCGCCCGCCAAGCCGCCGCACCGCCTGTGCGATGGCGGCGAACACGTCGGCCCGACCGCCCTGAAGCGTGCCCAGCGAGGCGAAAATCAGCGGTCCCGAACCCGGTGGCGGGGTGAGCGGTCGGGCGGCCCTGGGCGGCGCGCGCAGTGGCCCGAGCGGCAGCAGCGCCTGGGTGGAGCGGGGGAAATCAAACCCGGCGACGGTCTGCGCGATGGCCACAGGCGACTGGCACGCGACCATGCCGTCGGCGCGCTGGCCCCAGCCGGCGGACTGGCGGGCGATGTCGGCGTTGAGCCCGGCGAGCAGCCGGTTCTGCACCCACCAGCCGCCACGGTTGCGCAGCCGCGCCAGCGCGCCGGTGCGCCAGGACCATCCGGTGAAGGGCGGCGGCAGCGTCGGGTCCGCGTCGATCGGCAAGGCGCAGGCGACTGTGAGGCACGGCAGGCCGAGATGGTGCGCCACCAGCCCGGCGGCGGGTTCGAGCTGATCGACCACCAGACACTGCGCGCCGATCCGGGCGAGCGCGTCGGGCAGTCCGGCGGAGAAGGCGGCGAAGCGCGCGCGCATGTCGGCCAGCAACGCGGGCAGATGCCGCAGGCCGCCTTGTCCGACCAGCCGCGCGGTCGTCTGCTCAAGGGTTCCCGCCACGGCGCCGGGCAGGGCCATGAAGCCGATGCGCGGATCGGTCAGCAGCGTCTCCGCGCCGGGCACATCGACGAAAACCGCCCGGTGGCCGCGATCGATGAGGCCGCCGGCAAGCGCTGCCATCGGCCCATAATGCCCGGCGAGCGGTGGCGCGATGAAGGCGTAAAGCGCCATGCTGGGGGGAAGTCCCTCGTTACGACTGCACAGCAGAGGAGATGGGCGCGTCCACGCTTTTTTCCAGCCGGCGAGCGGCTCAGCCAGGCACCGGCGCGGCGTCGCCCTGAATCTGGATACGGTAGCCGGTGCGGATTTCCGGCCAATAGTCCCAGATCGCGCGATGCTGGGTGCATCGATTGTCCCAAAAGGCGATCGAGTGGTCCGCCCAGCGAAAGCGCATCTGAAACTCCGGCCGTTCGATATGCTCGAACAGCAGTGCGAGGATGTGGTCGCTCTCGGCGCGCGGCAGTTCGTTGATGCGGGTGGTCTGGCCGCGATTGACGTAGAGCAGCCGGCGGCCAGTCTCGGGGTGGCGGACCACCACCGGGTGGGTCGCCTGCGGATAATCGGTGCCGCTGTTGGCGTCGAACAGGATGGCGCCGTCATGGATCGCGGTGAGCCCGTCGAGCAGGGCGCGGATGTTGGCCGACAATGCGTCGTAGGCGGCATACATGCTGGCGAACAGTGTGTCGCCGCCGCCGTTGGGCGGCACCTTGTGCTGATGCAGGATGCTGCCCATCGGCGGGATCGGCGCGCAGGACTGGTCGGTGTGCCAGACCTCGCCGGAGACGCGTTTGGAGTTGCCGTCGAAATGCTGGCGGCGGATTTCGGGGTAGCCATCGGCGGGCTTGGAGGCGGTGCCCTTGCCGCCGACATGGATGTGCAGCGGGCCGAAATACATCGCCAGCCGCCGATGCTGCTCAAAGCTGATCGGCTGGTTGTGGAAAAAGATCACGCCGTGATCGAGCAGCGCCCGGCGCAGTTCATCGACCTGGCGGCTGGATAACTCGGTGCGCAAATCGATATTGTCGATCAGGGCGCCGACATGCGGCGAACATCGGGTGACGGTGATGGTTTCGTAGCGCGACATGGCGGGCCCCGGAATTGGCGCGGATGGCAGGCGCGCAGGGTTCCACGGCGGCACGGCCGGATCAAGAGGAGGCGGTAACGATCCGGCATGACCGACGAGACGGAGTGCGGGTTGTGCTTGCAACCGCTTGATAATCGCCGTAACGGAGCGGTCATACGCGCGCGGGTTTATGCGCCCGATTCCCAGGGAGGTCACGGTGGTCAATCTGCTGCTGTTGTTGCCGTTTGTCGGCCTGCTGTGGGTGCCGTTCTTCAACATGACCGAGCCGAGCCTGTTCGGCTTTCCGTTTTTCTACTGGTACATGTTCGCCTGGGTGCCGGTCAGTTCGCTGATCACCTGGGTGGTGTGGAGGACCGGGCGATGAGCAACGCGGTGGGCGCGCCACAGATCAACGTGACCGCGATGGCGGTGTTCGTTTTCTTTTTTCTGCTGGTCACGCTGATGGGTTTTTTCGCCGCGCGCTGGAAGCGGGGCGACACCAAGGCGAGCCTCGATGAATGGGGCCTGGGCGGGCGGCAGTTCGGCGGCTGGATCACCTGGTTTCTGATCGGTGGGGATTTTTATACCGCCTACACCGTGATCGCCGTGCCGGCGCTTGTCTATGCGGTCGGCGCCTATGGGTTTTTCGCTTTGCCCTACACGATCATCGTCTATCCGATCGTGTTCGCCATCATGCCGCGCGTCTGGGCGCTGGCGCATCGGCACGGATATGTCACCGCCGGTGACATCGTGCATGGCACCTATCGCAGTCGCGGGCTGGAGCTCGCGGTGGCGATGACCGGCATGGTGGCGACGATGCCCTATATCGCGCTGCAACTGGTCGGTATGGAAGTGGTGATCAAGGCTCTCGGGCTGACCGGCGAACTGCCGTTGATCGCGGCTTTCATCATCCTGGCGCTCTACACCTATTCGTCGGGTCTGCGCGCGCCGGCGCTGATCGCCTTTGTCAAGGACATCATGATCTACATCGTGGTGCTGACCGCGGTGGTGGTGGTGCCGACGAAGCTCGGCGGCTATGGCCATGTGTTCGATGTCGCCGGCGCCGCGTTCGCCGCCAAGGGTGGCGCGACGGGATTGTTGCTGAAGCCCGCGCAGATGTTGCCGTTCGCCACGCTCGCGCTGGGGTCCGCGCTCGCGGCGTTCATGTATCCGCACACCATGACCGGCATTCTGGCGGCACGCAGCGGCGACACCGTGCGGCGCAACGCGATCTATCTGCCGGCCTATACCATCGTCCTCGGGTTGATCGCGCTGCTCGGCTACATGGGATATGCCGCCGCGATCAAGGTATCGAGCCCGAACGATGTCGTGCCGGCCCTGTTCAACGCGCTGTTTCCCTCGTGGTTCGCGGGCTTCGCGTTCGCCGCGATCGCGATCGGCGCGCTGGTGCCCGCGGCGGTGATGTCGATCGGCGCATCCAACCTGTTCACCCGCAATGTGTGGAAGGCCTATGTCGATCCGACGATCAGCCCGTCCGGCGAGGCGAAGGTCGCCAAGATCGCCTCGCTGGTGGTGAAGCTGGGTGCGTTGGCGGCGGTGCTGTTCCTGCCGACGCAGTTCGCGCTTGATCTGCAATTGCTCGGCGGGATGATCATCATCCAGATTTTTCCCGCCATCGTGTTCGGCCTGTTCGGGCGGTTCTTCCTGGCCGGCGGATTGCTGACCGGCTGGGCGGTGGGCATCGTGTGGGGCTGCTGGGTGGTGTTCGGCGACGGGTTGAAGCCGGTGCATGTGTTCAAGTTCGGCGACAGCAGCTATGGAATCTATGTCGGGCTGGCGGCGCTGGTGCTCAATGTGGTGGTCGCCGCCATCGTCTCGGCGGTGCAGCGCGCGGCCGGCGCGCAGCCGGTGGCGGCGGAGTAGGCGCGCGTTCAGTCGGGCCCGGCGAGATATTTCTCCAGCGTGTTCCACGCGCCCGGGTGCTCGGGTTCGATCGGCGCGACGGAGGCGAAATTCGTCGCCTCGGCGAACCATCGGCGTTGTGCCGGCAGGCCCCATTGCAGCAGCAGGGATTGCTCCTTCGCGTCCCAGCGGATCGGCTCGATTTCGGTGTCGATGATCTGATAGTGGTTGCAGAATAATTCGACGCGATGGCCGTCCGGATCGCGCAGATAGACGAACAGCGCGGCCGAGGGGCCATGCCGTCCGGGGCCACGCTCCACCTTGTCGCCCATGCCCGCCCGCCCGGCGGCGTCGCACACCGCGAACAGATCGCGGCTTTCCTGCACGGTATAGGCGAAATGATGCAGCCGCGGGCCGGCGCCAGGCAGGAACACCACGTCCTGCGTGTCGCCCTTGCGGAACATGAAGGCGCCGATCAATTCCTCGCCGATCGCCATGTATTCGGAAATGCGAAACCCGAGTGCGGCGTAATACCCGGCGGCGGCCGGCACGTCGGGCACCTGGATCTGCACGTGGTCCAGCCGCTGGGCATGGCCGCCGCGCCACAGATCAAAGCGGGTGAGCAGGCGCGGGCAGGTGTCCATGTGCGCCACCAGCTCGATCGGAGTGCCGGCATGGTCGCTCACATGCAGCGCCCGGCGCTGATACAGATGCCGCGACCAGGTGGCGGGCAGGCCAGTTCTGTCGAAAAACTCCTTGGCACGATCGAGATCATCCTCGCCGCGCACGCGATAGCCAACACGCTTGCAGACCGGCTCGCCACGGCTCACGCGCAAAATCAGGCTGTGATGCGCGGCTTCCTCCAGCCCACGCAGCCAGGCACCGTCGGCGTCGCGCGCGCTGACCACGAGGCCGACGACCTCGGTGTAGAACGCGAGCGATGCATCGAGGTCGCGCACGGTCAGCACCACATGGCTCATGCGGGTGATGTTGAACGGCGGATCGGGCGCTGGGCTGGGCAGCATGGGATGCTCCTTGTCGGGCCGGTGGCGGCGCCATCATACTCCGCCACGGCCGTGACGCGAGCGGCGCGGGGAGGTGGTGATGGCGGATCATGACGGCGAGGCGAGGGCCGCGGGACCGTGGCCGCGCTGGGCACTGGATTCGCGACTGCTGCGGCATTTCCTGGCGGTGGTGCATCACGGCAACATGACCGCCGCGGCCAGCGCGCTGGGGCTGACCCAGCCGGCATTGTCCAAAAGCATCCAGCATCTGGAGCAGGAGCTGGACGTGGCCTTGTTCGTGCGCCACGCCGGCGGGGTGACGCCCACGGCCTATGGCGGCGCATTGGCGCGGCGGGCGCGGCTGATCGATGCCGAACTCGCCCGCGCGCGCGCCGAGATCGAGGCGATCCGTGGCGGCGGCGCGGCGGTGGTGCGGGTGGGGGCCAGCCCGATGTGGACGGCGGCCTATCTGCCGCAGGCGGTGGCGGCCCTGCATCGCGACCTGCCGCGCGTGCAGGTGCGCATCAGCAGCGGCGTGATCGACACGCTGATCCCGCGCGTGCTCGGCGGCGAGCTTGATCTGGTCTGCGCGGCGATGGATTTCCCCGAACATGGCGAGCTGGAACGCGAATCTCTGCTGGAGGCCGAGCATGTGCTGGTGGTGCATCGCTCGCACCGCCTGGCGCGGCGGCGCGCGGTGGCGGCGGCGGAATTGCTGCAATATCCATGGGCCACGATCGGCGACGACCGCGTGGCGATGGCGCGGCTGGGGGCGTATTTCTCCGCCAGCGGCGTGAGCCAGCCGCGCATCGATATCGAGGCGCAGACGCTGGACGCGCTCGCCGGGGTTTTGTGCAACGGCCCGTTCATCGCCAACATCGCCGCGCCAAATCTGGAGTTTTTCGCCGCCTTCGGGATCGTGCGGCTGCCGATCCGCGGCACGCTGTGGCGGTTTCGCGCCGGCATCGTCTATCGCGCGGCGGCCCTGGCCGACCCCACGCTCAGCCTGCTGATCGCCCATCTGCGCGCGCAGGTGCGTTGACTGCACGCCCGACCCGCGGGCAGGCTCAACCGGTAACGTCTGGAGGTCCCGCGATGGCACGCAGTTTGATCCGCAATGCGCATGTGGTGAGCGTGGATGCACAGCGGCAGGTGTTCCCTGGCGGCTTCGTCGCGGTGTCGGACAGCCGCATCGAGGCGGTGGGGCCGGCCGGCCAGACCCCCGATCCGTCAGCCTTCGACGAGGTGATCGACGCGCGCGGCGGGGTGGTGCTGCCCGGGCTGATCAACATGCATCAGCATCATTGGTACACCCTGTTCAAGGGCCTCGCCGACGGGATGATCCTGGAGGACTGGGTGTTCGGCCTGCTGCTGCCGCTCGCCCACCGCATGGATGCCAACGCCCTGCGCGTCTCGGGCGGCATCGCGGCGATGGAGATGCTCGCCACCGGCACCACCTGCTCGCTCAACCATTCGGTGACGACGACCGATGAGGCAATGGTGGCGGCGACCATCGAGAGCCAGGCCGATATCGGAATTCGCCAGGTTTTCGCGAAGGAATTGCGCTGTCGCACCGACGGCAACCCGACCCATCCGCTGTCGCTCGACGAATCACTGGCGGCGTTCAGCGAGGCGATCGCACGCTGGCACGGCGCGCGCGACGGGCTGGTGCGCATGGCCATGGTGATCGAAAGTGCCGCGCACTGGACAGCCGCCGGAATGACCACCGAGGCGCTGGTGCTGCGTGGCCACGCGCTTGCCCGCGCGCATGATCTGCGCATCAGCGACCACATCTCCGGCGGCAGCTTCACCCATGAGCGCGGCATGCTCGCCTTCCTGCGCCAGACCGGGCGGACCGATGTGCGACATCTGATGCAGCTTGGCGTGCTCGACCGGCAATGGATTCTGATCCATGGCATCCATGCCACCGAGCTCGATCTGGAACATATGGCGCTGGCCGGGTGCGGATTTGTCTATACGCCCAGCAGCGAATCGATCCGCGGCGGTGGCATCGCGCCGTTCGCGCTGGCTGACCGGATGGGTGTCGCGATCGGCCTCGGAACCGACGGGCCGATGGTGGATTATTCGGTGGACATGCTGGAGCAGATGAAAGTCTGTAGCCTGATGCAGCATGTTCGCCATCTGGACCCGACCCGCATGAGCGCGGAGCGGACCCTGGAGATGGCCACGATCGATGCCGCGCGGATGCTCGGGATGGAAGACGAGATCGGCTCCATCGAAGTTGGCAAGCGCGCCGATCTCGTACTGTTCCGGCTGGACCGCCCGCATGTGGGCGTGGTGCATCGCCCGCTCTCCTCGCTGCTATATGCCGGCAAGGGCAGCGACGCGGCGATGGTGATGGTAAATGGAACCGTGGTGTATCGCGACGGCGTGTTCACCGCATTGGCTGACCCCGCGCCGCTGCTGGCTGAGGCCACCGCAATCGCGCGCGACATCGTGGCCCGCGCCGGGCTCGATGCACGCGCGCGGACCGACTGGCGCGCGGTGCCGGACTGGCGCGGATGACCGCGAGGTTCTAGCTTCCTCCCGCTTCGCAATTCGGGAGGACATAATGACGCAGCACACCACCGGCCATTATCTGATCGAGGGTCTTGTCGATTGCGGGGTTGAATACCTGTTTAGCAATTTCGGCACCGATCACGTCACCATCGTCGAGGAACTCGCCGCCTGGCAGCTGGCGGGGCGGCAGGGGCCGCAGGTGGTGATCTGCCCGCATGAGAACGTCGCGGTGCACATGGCCGGCGGCTACGCCGCGGCGACCGGGCGGGGCCAGGCGGTGTTGGTGCATGTCGATGCCGGCACCGCGAACGCGGCGATGGGGATGCATAATCTGGCGCGCACGCGCCTTCCGGTGATGCTGATGGCCGGGCGCGCGCCGTTCGCGGTGCGCGGCGAACTGCCGGCCGGGCGCGACAACTACGTGCATTTCGTGCAGGACCCGTACGACATCAACGCGATCGTGCGCAACTACGTGAAGTGGGAATTCAACCTGCCGTCCGGCGTGATCGCGAAGGAGGCCGTGCGGCGCGGCCATTCGATGATGCAGTCCGATCCGCCAGGCCCGATCTATCTGACGCTGCCGCGCGAGACGCTCGCGCAGACCTGGGACGCCGAACAGGTGCATGCGTTCCCCGCGGCGCGCTACGGCGCGGTGGCGGCTGGCGGTGTCGAGCCGGCACGCGCCGCACGGCTCGCCGAACAATTGATGGCGGCTGAAAATCCGATCGCCGTCACGACCTATCTGGGCCGCAAGCCGGCGGCGGTGGCGGCCCTGGTCGCGCTCGCCGAGAGCTGTGGCATCCGCGTGGTGGAGGCCGGGCCGGTCTATCTGAATTTCCCCCGCGATCACGCCTGCTTCGCCGGGTTCGACGCGGGCGCCGCGATGGCCGACGCCGACCTTGGGCTGCTGCTCGATGTCGATGTGCCGTGGATTCCGAAATTCACCCCCCAGGCCGATCGGGTGCGCTGGGTGCAGATCGATGTCGATGCGGCAAAAAAGGATTTCCCCATCTGGGGCTTTGCCGCCGACGAGCGCGTGCAGGCGGATTGCGCGACGGTGCTGGAGCAGATCCTCACCGCGGTGGTGGCGCGCGCCGATGATGCCTATCGCGCTCGGGTCGCGGCCCGCATCGCCGGCTTCGCGTCGGCGCGCGCGGCGCGTGCGGAACGGCTGGCCAAGGCGGCGGCGAACCCCGGTGTTGCCGACGCGCTCACCGCCGACCATGTCTGCGCCGCCATCGCCCGCCGGCTCGATCCGCGCGACGTGGTGGTCAACGAGGCGATCCGCAACTCCGGCGCGGTGCTGAACCAGATGCCGCGCAGCCAGCCTGGCACCTTCTTCTCCTCGGCTGGCGGCGGGCTTGGCGCCACCGCGGGGATGGCGCTGGGGGTGAAACTCGCCGACCCGTCGCGGCGCGTGGTGCAGATTTCCGGCGACGGGGTGTTCCAGTTCTCGACGCCGGATGCGGTCTATGCGGTCGCGGCCCAGTACGGGCTGCCGATCCTGACGGTGGTGCTGGATAATCGCGGCTGGTCGGCGGTGAAGGAAAGCGTGCTGCGCGTCTATCCGCAGGGCCAGGCGGTGGCCGGGGACCAGTTCCAGGCGCGGCTCGATGGCTTCAAGCAGGGCGCGCAACGTCGCTTCGAGGATGTCGGCGCGGCGTTCGGCGCGCACCCCGAGCGCGTCACCACGCCCGATGAGCTGGACGGCGCGATCGATCGCTGCTTCGCCGCGTTGGATCGTGGCCAGGCGGCGGTGCTGACGGTGCGGGTCACGCCGCTGTAGAATAACGGCGAGGCAATCGGAGAAAGCCAATGACCAGGCGCGCGGACAGGATGCATGTGGGTGTGTTTTTCAATCACACCGGCCACCACATCGCCTCCTGGCGGCATCCGCGCGCGCAGGCGGACGCGGCGATCAGCATCGAGCATTATGTGCAGATCACCCAGACCGCCGAGCGCGGCGGGCTCGATTTCATCTTCTTCGCCGATTCCGCCGCGGTGCGCGAGGCACGCGCGGAATCGCTCAGCCGCTCGGCGCAATATACCGCCTATTTCGAACCCACCACGCTGCTTTCCGCGCTCGCGATGGTGACCAAACATATCGGCCTCGTGGCCACCGCGACCACCAGCTACAACGAGCCCTACAACATTGCCCGTCGCTATGCCTCGCTCGACTGGATCAGCAAGGGTAGGGCGGGATGGAACGTGGTCACCTCGGGCAACGCCGCCGAGGCATGGAATTTCGGCCGCGAGCAGCATTTCGATCATGCGGACCGCTATCGCCGCGCGCATGAGTTCATCGATGTGGTCAAAGGACTTTGGGATAGCTGGGACGATGACGCGTTCATCCGCGACAAGCAGAGCGGACAGTTTTTCGATTACGACAAGCTGCACCGGCTGGACCACAAGGGCACCTATTTCAACGTGCGTGGCCCGCTCAACGTGCCGCGCCCGCCGCAGGGCTATCCGGTGATCTTCCAGGCTGGCACGTCCGAGGATGGGCGTGAGCTGGCCGCCGCCACCGCGGAGGGCGTGTTCACCTCCGAGCTGACGCTACAGGGCCAGCGCGAGCATCATGACGATGTGAAGCGACGGATGGCGCGCTATGGCCGGCGGCCGGAAGAAATGCTGATCCTGCCTGGGCTGACCGCGATCATCGGTCACAACGAGGCGGAGGCGCGTGACAAGCACGCCTATCTGCAATCGCTGATCGACCCCATCGTGGGGCGCGATTTTCTGGGCATGCTGCTCGGGGATTTTGATCTTTCGGGCTACGACATTGACGGCCCGCTGCCCGACGCGGCGATGGCGAGCGCGACGTCGAAGGGCACGGCGGCCAACATCTTCCGCGCCGCGCGCCAGGACGGGCTCAGCATTCGCCAATTATGGGAAAAGCTCGCCGGCAGCCGCGGCAAGCTGACGCTGGTGGGCTCCACCATCCAGGTTGCCGATACGATGCAGCAATGGTTCGAGGCGCACGCCTGCGACGGCTTTATTCTGCAACCGTCTTATCTGCCCGGCGAACTCGATGAATTCGCTGACCAGTT